>NZ_AHCD03000042.1 GCF_000238295.3 Pseudoalteromonas rubra | reverse complement strand
ACCAGTGCACTGTCTACTTGTGTCTGGCGGCTTAACTGCTGAGCTATCTCGCCCAGCTCAACCCGGAAACCGCGAATTTTAATTTGGTCGTCGGCACGACCCACGAAGGCCAGGTTGCCATCGGCCAGGTAGCGCACTAAATCGCCGGTGCGATACAAGCGTTTCGAGCTGCCTGCCACCTCAGAGTCATAAAATGGATTGTCAATAAAGCGCTCGGCCGTCAGCTCAGGTTGATTCAGATAACCCAGTGCAAGACCGTCGCCACCTACACACAATTCACCCACACTGCCATACGGTACCAGGCTCAGGTCATCACTCAGCACCAGGGCCTGATCGCCATTCAGCGGCGTACCAATGGCAATATCCTGACTTTCATGTAATGTCGGTATCGCGTAACAACAGCTGAAGGTGGTGTTTTCCGTCGGACCATAGCCGTTGATGACTTGTGCCTGCGGTAATGCCTGCTGCACCCGCATCACATCAGCGCCGTGGACTATGTCGCCGCCAGCCAGTACATAACGCAGAGAAGTACGACCGTCACAGTGGTGGCTCCACTCACTGAACAAACCGGCCGTCAGCCACATACTATTAATGGCCTGACTATCAATCAGTGTATTGAGTGCATGAATGTCCAGCTGGTCCTGCGGATACAGCACACAACGTCCGCCATTGAGTAAAGGTCCCCACAGCTCTATGGTTGCCGCATCAAAGGCAATGTTGGCGCTGTGCAGGAATACCGTGTCGCTGTCCAGCGTCATAAAATGCGGCGTGCTAATAAGACGCTGTACCGCACGATGTGGGGTCAGCACGCCTTTGGGCTGACCCGTTGAGCCTGAGGTATAAATCACATAAGCCAGACTGTCACTGCTAACCTCATCCAGAGCGGGGTTGTGCAGCGGATAATCATCCAACTCAAGGCCCGCAATATCTATGGCGGTGCCTGCCTGTTCGCTCATCAGGCTCTGGGCTACTGCAAGACCACTGCCATATCCAATTACTTGCTTCAGGCCAGCATCAACCGCCATATAGCTCAGGCGACTGGCCGGGTAATTCGGGTCCAGTGGCACATACGCGCCACCGGCTTTGAGTATCGCCAGTATGCTCACCACCATCTCTACCGAGCGGCTGCTGCATACCCCAATCAGGGTCCCTGGTGTGATGTGCTGCTCACTCAGCAGGTAATGGGCCAGCTGATTAGCCTGCTGGTTTAGCTCGGCGTAACTAATGGATTGGTTCTGGAACACCAGGGCGGTTGCTTTGGGTGCTGCCGCAGCCTGTTGCTCAAAGGCCTGATGAATGCTCAGTGTGGCATCATAATTTTGTTCGCTCTGGTTTGGTGATACCAGCAAGGCCTGCTGCTCTGTATCAGAAAGCAAGGTCAGAGTGCCCGGTGCCTGCGTGAGCAAGCTCTCACTGTCGCTGTGTGTCAGCGTCGTCAGTAAAGTACCCAGGTGACGATTAAGGGTGTCAATATGTGCTTCGCTGAACAAGGCCGTGTCATAGGTCCAGCACAGCTCAACCCCGGCCTCGCTCAACGCCATATTTACATCCAGGTCAAACTTGGCAACGACCGAGCCATCACTGCGGGGACTCAGCTGAGCCCCACCCAGCGACCAGGCACTGTCTTCGACTTCTCCGGTCAGACCATAATCGGTGCGGGTCGTCAGCATCACCTGAAACAGCGGTGTGTGCGCCGTGCTGCGCGGTACATTCAGCTGCTCAACCAGCTGCTCGAACGGCACATCCTGGTTTGACTGCGCGCCCAGATGGACGGCTTTAACGTGTGCCAGATACTCCGCCAGGGTTGCCTGAGCGGTATTAACATTCAGAACTAAGGTATTGACGAAAAACCCAATTAACGGCTCCAGCTCGGCCTGCATGCGGTTGGCCACCGGCGTACCAATGACGATATCCCGGGCATTACTGTGGCGCGATAACAGCAAAGACAAAGCGCCATGAAGGAGCATAAACGGCGTCAGCCCCTCGGCCTTAGCCAGCGCAGCCAGCCCCTGTGCGACTTCTTTGCTCAGCGTGCTTTTAACCTGGGCTCCCTGATGTTGTTTAATGTCCGGACGCGAATAGTCCAGCGGTAAACTGTGTACCGGCGGGACATCTGCCAGTTGCAGCTGCCAGTACTCAAGCTGCTGTTCAAGCACCGCATCACTGAGGTAATCCCGTTGCCACTGCGCATAATCCGCGTACTGAATGGCCAAAGGGGCCAGTGGATTACTTTGCTTCTGACTGTATGCCTGATACAGCTGGACAAATTCTTTAATCAAGACCTGCATCGACCAGCCATCGGAGGCAATGTGGTGCATGTTGAACAGCAACACCCCTTCGTTGTCTGCAGTCTGAATATACCCGGCACGGATCATCACGTCGCGGGTCAGATCAAACGGCTGATTAAGCTGTTGCGTCATGGCTGTGGCGATGGCCTGTTGCTGCTGCGCTTCGTTGCACATCCGCACATCGTCATAACTGAGGGTAAAGCGGGCGTCCCGACGGATCAGCTGCTCCGCGCCCTGCTCGCCATCACGATAAACGGTTTTAAGCACTTCGTGGCGGTCAATGATGGTTTGTAACACCGCTTCCACCACTGTCAGATCCAGCATACCGCTGACATCAAAGGCAGCTGGCATATTATACTGCGCCGAGCCCTTATGGAGCTGATCAATAAACCACAGGCGCTGCTGGGCAAAAGACAGCGGCGCGATACCCGATGCGACTCTGGGCGTGACTTTAGCGCGCACCTGAGTATTTTGCTGTTGCTCTGAGGCTAAAAATTCAATCAATGCCGCCTTATTTTGTTTTACCTGAGCGGCTATCTGAGGTGTGATTGCACCTTGTCTGGCTTTTGACTTGAGCTTGCCATTGTCGAGATAAAAACTGACGCCCTGTTTTTCTAGTTCTATGATTAACTTTTTAATTGTATTCATTGTTTTCTTCTTAAAATTCTGTCGATTAAATGTCGGACGCCGTGGTTACCATTCCAGCTCTTCACACGCTTCTGTTTGCGTGTCGCGATTAGACTTAAGCTGCAAATATTCAATGTGGACCGCCTGATCGCAGATCCTGGTTGCGTCGTAGAGCTCCTGAATACTGAACTCAATGTTGAAGGTTTCACGCACCTGAGTTGCCAGTTTCACGACCAGCAGCGAATGGCCGCCCAGGTTGAAGAAGTGGCTTTGCGTGCTGATGTCCTGATGCGCTATGCCCAACAGCTGAGACCAGATCTCACACAAGGTCTGCTCAATGTCATTTTCAGGTGCCACATAGGTATCCTGAAGCGCGCTGCTATCAGCTTCGGGCAGGGCTTTTTTGTTCACTTTACCGTTGGCCGTCAGTGGCCAGTCGTCAATCACCACACCCAGCTTAGGCACCATGTAATCCGGTAAAGTTTGTGCCAGCGTAGCCAGCGTCTGAGTCATAAACTCTGGCTGTGCTTGCTCTGCGATGGTCTCAACTGGCTGGACGTACGCCACTAAATAGGTGCCTGCCGGGCCGTTTTTGGCCAGCACCAGTGCACTGTCTACTTGTGTCTGGCGGCTTAACTGCTGAGCTATCTCGCCCAGCTCAACCCGGAAACCGCGAATTTTGATTTGGTCGTCGGCACGGCCCACGAAGGCCAGGTTGCCATCGGCCAGGTAGCGCACTAAATCGCCGGTGCGATACAAGCGTTTCGAGCTGCCTGCCACCTCAGAGTCATAAAATGGATTGTCAATAAAGCGCTCGGCCGTCAGCTCAGGTTGATTCAGATAACCCAGTGCAAGACCGTCGCCACCTACACACAATTCACCCACACTGCCATACGGTACCAGGCTCAGGTCATCACTCAGCACCAGGGCCTGATCGCCATTCAGCGGCGTACCAATGGCAATATCCTGACTTTCATGTAATGTCGGTATCGCGTAACAACAGCTGAAGGTGGTGTTTTCCGTCGGACCATAGCCGTTAATAACTTGTGCCTGCGGTAATGCCTGCTGCACCCGCATCACATCGGCGCCGTGGACTATATCGCCGCCAGCCAGCACATAACGCAGAGAAGTGCGACCGTCACAGTGGTGGCTCCACTCACTGAACAGACCGGCCGTCAGCCACATGCTGTTAATGGCCTGACTATCAATCAGTGTATTGAGTGCATGAATGTCCAGCTGGTCCTGCGGATACAGCACACAACGTCCGCCATTGAGTAAAGGTCCCCACAGCTCTATGGTTGCCGCATCAAAGGCAATGTTGGCGCTGTGCAGGAATACCGTGTCGCTGTCCAGCGTCATAAAATGCGGCGTGCTAATAAGACGCTGTACCGCACGATGTGGGGTCAGCACGCCTTTGGGCTGACCCGTTGAGCCTGAGGTATAAATCACATAAGCCAGACTGTCACTGCTAACCTCATCCAGAGCGGGGTTGTGCAGCGGATAATCATCCAATTCAAGGGCCGCAATATCTATGGCGGTGCCTGCCTGTTCGCTCATCAGGCTCTGGGCCACGGCCAGACCACTGCCATACCCAATCACTTGCTTCAGACCTGCATCAACCGCCATATAACTCAGGCGGCTGGCCGGGTAATTCGGGTCCAGTGGCACATACGCGCCACCGGCTTTGAGTATCGCCAGCATGCTCACCATCATCTCCACCGAACGGCTGCTGCATACCCCTATCAGGGCTTCAGGTGTGATCTGTTGCTCACTCAGCAGGTAATGGGTCCAGTGGCACATACGCGCCACCGGCTTTGAGTATCGCCAGTATGCTCACCACCATCTCTACCGAGCGGCTGCTGCATACCCCAATCAGGCTGTCTGGCGTGATGTGTTGCTCACTCAGCAGGTAATGAGCCAGCTGATTGGCCCGCTGGTTTAGCTCGGCGTAACTGATGGATTGGTTCTGGAACACCAGCGCGGTTGCTTCAGGCGCTGCCGCAGCTTGTTGCTCAAAGGCCTGATGAATGCTCAGTGTGGCATCATAATTTTGTTCGCTCTGATTTGGTGATACCAGCAAGGCCTGCTGCTCTGTATCAGAGAGCAAGGTCAGAGTGCCCGGTGCCTGAGCGAGCAGGCTCGCACTGTCGCTGTGTGTCAGCGTCGTCAGTAAGGTGCCAAGGTGTCGATTAAGGGTGTCAATGTGTGCTTCGCTGAACAAGGCCGTGTCATAGGTCCAGCATAGTTCAACCCCGGTCTCACTCAACGCCATATTTACATCCAGGTCAAATTTGGCCACGACCGAGCCATCGCTGCGAGGACTCAGCTGTGCCCCACCCAGCGACCAGGCACTATCTTCGACTTCTCCGGTCAGACCATAATCGGTGCGGGTCGTCAGCATCACCTGAAACAGCGGTGTGTGCGCCGTACTGCGCGGTACATTCAGCTGCTCAACTAGCTGCTCGAACGGCACATCCTGGTTTGACTGCGCACCCAGATGGACGGCTTTAACGTGTGCCAGATACTCCGCCAGGGTTGCCTGAGCGGTATTAACATTCAAAACTAAGGTATTGACGAAAAAGCCAATTAACGGCTCCAGCTCGGCCTGCATGCGGTTGGCCACCGGCGTACCAATGACGATATCCCGGGCATTACTGTGGCGCGATAACAGCAAAGACAAAGCGCCATGAAGGAGCATAAACGGCGTCAGCCCCTCGGCCTTCGCCAGCGCAGCCAGCCCCTGTGCGACCTCTTTGCTCAACGTGCTTTTAACCTGGGCACCCTGATGTTGTTTAATGTCCGGACGCGGATAGTCCAGCGGTAAACTGTGTACCGGCGGCACATCTGCCAGTTGCAGCTGCCAGTACTCAAGCTGCTGTTCAAGCACCGCATCACTGAGGTAATCCCGTTGCCACTGCGCATAATCCGCGTACTGAATAGCCAAAGGGGCCAGTGGATTACTTTGCTTCTGACTGTATGCCTGATACAGCTGGACAAACTCTTTAATCAAGACCTGCATAGACCAACCATCGGAAGCAATGTGGTGCATGTTGAACAGCAACACCCCTTCGTTGTCTGCAATCTGAATATATCCGGCGCGGATCATCACATCGCTGGTCAGATCAAACGGCTGATTAAGCTGTTGCGTCATGGCTGTGGCGATGGCCTGTTGCTGCTGCGCTTCGTTGCACATCCGCACATCGTCATAACTGAGGGTAAAGCGGGCGTCCCGACGGATCAGCTGCTCCGCGCCCTGCTCGCCATCACGATAAACGGTTTTAAGCACTTCGTGGCGGTCAATGATGGTTTGTAACACTGCTTCCACCACTGTCAGATCCAGCGTACCGCTGACATCAAAGGCAGCCGGCATATTATACTGCGCCGAGCCCTTATGGAGCTGATCAATAAACCACAGGCGCTGCTGGGCAAAAGACAGTGGCAATGCACTATGCTCACCAAGCTGCGGGTCAGTCTGCAGTGCTCTGGGCAGTGCAGTGATCTGTTCACGAACCTTTTCACCGTGATGCGCTGCCACTTCCCGGGCCTGATCTGCAATCGTCGCAGCATTAAACAGCGCTTTGATGGGTAACTCGACGGCCAGCTGCGCTCGCAGCTCAGCGGCCAGTCTTACCGAAAGTAAAGAGTGCCCTCCGAGGTCAAAAAAGTTATCCGTGGTACTGATACGACCGGCCTCTAAATCCAGTAATTGCGCCCAGATCTGGCATAATGCCTGTTCAACCTCATTTGCGGGCGCCACATAGGTACCATGGAGCGCCGAGGTATCCGCTTCGGGCAGTACTTTTTTGTTTACTTTGCCGTTGGCCGTCAGTGGCCAGTCGTCAATCACCACACCCAGCTTTGGCACCATGTAATCCGGTAAGGTTTGTGCCAGCGTGGCCAGCATCTGAGTCATAAACTCTGGCTGTGCTTGCTCTGCGATGGCCTCAACTGGCTGGATGTACGCCACTAAATAGGTGCCTGCCGGGCCGTTTTTGGCCAGCACCAGTGCACTGTCTACTTGTGTCTGGCGGCTCAGCTGCTGAGCTATCTCGCCCAGTTCAACCCGGAAGCCGCGAATTTTAATTTGGTCGTCGGCACGACCCACGAAGGCCAGGTTGCCATCAGTTAGGTAGCGCACTAAATCGCCGGTGCGATACAAGCGTTTCGAGCTGCCTGCCACCTCGGGGTCATAAAATGGATTGTCAATAAAGCGCTCGGCCGTCAGCTCAGGTTGATTCAGATAACCCTGTGCCAAGACCGTCGCCACCTACACACAATTCACCCACACTGCCATACGGTACCAGGCTCAGGTCATCACTCAGCACCAGGGCCTGATCGCCATTCAGCGGCGTACCAATGGCAATATCCTGACTTTCATGTAATGTCGGTATCGCGTAACAACAGCTGAAGGTGGTGTTTTCCGTCGGGCCATAGCCGTTGATGACTTGTGCCTGCGGTAATGCCTGCTGCACCCGCATCACATCAGCGCCGTGGACTATGTCGCCGCCAGCCAGTACATAACGCAGAGAAGTACGACCGTCACAGTGATGGCTCCACTCACTGAACAGACCGGCCGTCAGCCACATGCTGTTAATGGCCTGACTATCAATCAGTGTATTAAGTGCATGAATGTCCAGCTGGTCCTGCGGATACAGCACACAACGTCCGCCATTGAGTAAAGGTCCCCACAGCTCTATGGTTGCCGCATCAAAGGCAATGTTGGCGCTGTGCAGGAATACCGTGTCGCTGTCCAGCGTCATAAAATGCGGCGTGCTAATAAGACGCTGTACCGCACGATGTGGGGTCAGCACGCCTTTGGGCTGACCCGTTGAGCCTGAGGTATAAATCACATAAGCCAGACTGTCACTGCTAACCTCATCCAGAGCGGGGTTGTGCAGCGGATAATCATCCAACTCAAGGCCCGCAATATCTATGGCGGTGCCTGCCTGTTCGCTCATCAGGCTCTGAGTCACAGCCAGACCACTGCCAAACCCAATCACTTGCTTCAGGCCAGCATCGACTGCCATATAACTCAGGCGACTGGCCGGGTAATTCGGGTCCAGTGGCACATACGCGCCACCGGCTTTGAGTATCGCCAGTATGCTCACCACCATCTCTACCGAGCGGCTGCTGCATACCCCAATCAGGGTCCCTGGTGTGATGTGCTGCTCACTCAGCAGGTAATGGGCCAGCTGATTGGCCCGCTGGTTTAGCTCGGCGTAACTGATGGATTGGTTCTGGAACACCAGCGCGGTTGCTTCAGGCGCTGCCGCAGCTTGTTGCTCAAAGGCCTGATGAATGCTCAGTGTGGCATCATAATTTTGTTCGCTCTGATTTGGTGATACCAGCAAGGCCTGCTGCTCTGTATCAGAAAGCAAGGTCAGAGTGCCCGGTGCCTGAGCGAGCAGGCTCGCACTGTCGCTGTGTGTCAGCGTCGTCAGTAAGGTGCCAAGGTGTCGATTAAGGGTGTCAATGTGTGCTTCGCTGAACAAGGCCGTGTCATAGGTCCAGCA
>NZ_AHCD03000041.1 GCF_000238295.3 Pseudoalteromonas rubra | reverse complement strand
ACCAGTGCACTGTCTACTTGTGTCTGGCGGCTTAACTGCTGAGCTATCTCGCCCAGCTCAACCCGGAAACCGCGAATTTTAATTTGGTCGTCGGCACGACCCACGAAGGCCAGGTTGCCATCGGCCAGGTAGCGCACTAAATCGCCGGTGCGATACAAGCGTTTCGAGCTGCCTGCCACCTCAGAGTCATAAAATGGATTGTCAATAAAGCGCTCGGCCGTCAGCTCAGGTTGATTCAGATAACCCAGTGCAAGACCGTCGCCACCTACACACAATTCACCCACACTGCCATACGGTACCAGGCTCAGGTCATCACTCAGCACCAGGGCCTGATCGCCATTCAGCGGCGTACCTATGGCAATATCCTGACTTTCATGTAATGTCGGTATCGCGTAACAACAGCTGAAGGTGGTGTTTTCCGTCGGGCCATAGCCGTTGATGACTTGTGCCTGCGGTAATGCCTGCTGCACCCGCATCACATCAGCGCCGTGGACTATGTCGCCGCCAGCCAGTACATAACGCAGAGAAGTACGACCGTCACAGTGATGGCTCCACTCACTGAACAGACCGGCCGTCAGCCACATGCTGTTAATGGCCTGACTATCAATCAGTGTATTAAGTGCATGAATGTCCAGCTGGTCCTGCGGATACAGCACACAACGTCCGCCATTGAGTAAAGGTCCCCACAGCTCTATGGTTGCCGCATCAAAAGCAATGTTGGCGCTATGCAGGAATACCGTGTCGCTATCCAGGGTCATAAAGTGCGGCGTGCTAATAAGACGCTGTACCGCACGATGTGGGGTCAGCACGCCTTTGGGCTGACCCGTTGAGCCTGAGGTGTAAATCACATAGGCCAGCGCATCACCGCTAAGCGCTTCCAGAGCTGGATTGTGCTGCGGGTAGTCATCCAATTTTAGGGCCGCAATATCTATGGCGGTGCCTGCCTGTTCGCTCATCAGGCTCTGAGTCACAGCCAGACCACTGCCAAACCCAATCACTTGCTTCAGGCCAGCATCGACTGCCATATAACTCAGGCGACTGGCCGGGTAATTCGGGTCCAATGGCACATACGCGCCACCGGCTTTGAGTATCGCCAGTATACTCACCACCATCTCTATCGAGCGGCTGCTGCACACCCCAATCAGGGTGCCTGGCGTAATATGTTGCTCACTCAGCAGGTAATGGGCCAGCTGATTGGCCCGCTGGTTTAGCTCGGCGTAACTGATGGATTGGTTCTGGAACACCAGGGCGATTGCCTCAGGCGCCGCCGCGGCTTGCTGTTCGAATAAATGGTGGATACAGGCCGTGTCGTCGTAGCCTAAGCTGCGCTGACCCTGTGTCAGTAATCTCGCCACTTCATCCGTCGGCAGTACACTCAGTTCACTCACTGATTGTGTTTGGGTTGTGTCTGTTAGCTGACTCAGCGCCGTAATCACATACTCTGCGATGCGGCTGACCTCGACCTGCTCATCAATTTGTAAGTCCAGGCTGAACACATGGGCTGCGCCATAATCATTCACCGATAAGTTAAACGGGTAGTTGGTGCGCTCCTGTGCACTCAGACCCTGAATATCGCTGCTTTGTGCTGGCGTATCGGCTTCATCCCGCTCGGTGTGACGATAGTTCAGCATCGCGCTGAATAATGGGCCATCTGAGCCCACCGCGCTGTGTTTCTGCGCCTGTGCCAGCGATACCTGCTCATAAGACAGCAACGCTTTCAATCGTTTGTCCACGTCTTTAATCAAGTCTGCGACCGAAGATCCCTGTAACTCAACCGCCACGGGTAAGGTGTTGATCAACATGCCCAGCAGGCGCTCTACACCTGCGCCGCCATTCATCCGACCGCTCATCACGGTGCCGAACACCACTTCCTGCTGATTGCTGCAAGCCCCCAGCACCAGTGCCCAGGCGGCGTGGAAAATCGCCGCCGGACTGACTTCATGCTGTTTTGCATAAGCGCGGATGGCCTTGCTCAACGCATCACTCAGAGCCACTTTATGCTCTCGGATCGTGTCGCCATTACCCTGGGTATCCTGCAACCCAAAGGGCAGTGTCGGCTCGCTGATATGGCCCAGCGACTCAGAGAAAAACCCTTCTATATCGAGCGTTTCCATGCGCGTCAGGGTGTCGCTGATAAACTGACGGTAAGACGCCGGCGCAGGTAAGCTCTGCGCCTTGCCCGCGCTGTAACTGTGTAATTCATCCTGGATCACCGCCATGGCAACATGGTCAATGATCAGGTGGTGTGCCTGTAATAGTGCATAGTGGTAACCCGTGTCCGGGTCCTGACACACCTGCAGGCGTAACAATGGTGCCTGAGCCAGATCCAGCCACTGTGGACCATCGGCCAATGCGGTGATGGTCTGCTGTGCACTCATGTCCTCGGCACAGGCAAGCTGTGTCACCGGCAGCGTAACTGCACGCTGGACCACCTGTAATGCCTGACGCTTGCCCTGCCAGAGAATGGCAGTACGCAGCACATCATGGCGGGCCAGCAAAAAATTCAGGCTGTCAGTAAACTGAGTCAGAGCCGCATCGTTTTTTAATTCATAAAGATAGTTGGTGACATAAGGGTCGTTCTCCGGATCCATGCTGTGTACGAACAACACCCCTTCCTGTAACGGCGCCAGCGGATAGATATCCTGAATGTTGGCCATGCCTCCTGGGATCTCGGCGGCGATGTCGTTCAGCTCGGCCTGGCTCAGTGCAGCCAGCGGCACCATATCCGGCGTAATGGCGGTGCAACCAGCCGGGATCAGGCTACGGCTTTCATCTGCATCATTTGTTGTGGCAAGGCTCAGCCCCTGTGCCATTTCCTGTAAGGACTGGGCAGCGAACAACGCCTGCGCATCCACCTCAAAACCTTGCTGTCTGAGTCGGCCGGCCAGCTGCATAAGCAACAGGGAATGGCCACCCAGAGTGAAAAAGTTTGCCGTAACGCTAAGCTGCTCAGCAGGCTGTGCCAGCAATTCGCCGCAAAGCGTAACGATTAATTGCTCGCGCTCTCCCTGCGGTGCCACATAAGTGCCCTGCAACGCCGACGTGTCTGCTTCAGGCAGGGCTTTTTTGTTTACTTTACCGTTGGCCGTCAGTGGCCAGTCGTCAATCACCACACCCAGCTTAGGCACCATGTAATCCGGTAAGGTTTGTGCCAGCGTGGCCAGCGTCTGGGTCATAAACTCAGGCTGTGCTTGCTCTGCGATGGCCTCAACTGGCTGGACGTACGCCACCAAATAGGTGCCTGCCGGACCGTTTTTGGCCAGCACCAGTGCACTGTCTACTTGTGCCTGGCGGCTCAGCTGCTGAGCTATCTCACCCAGCTCAACCCGGAAACCAGTCCTGATGCGCTATGCCCAACAGCTGAGACCAGATCTCACACAAGGTCTGCTCAATGTCATTTTCAGGTGCCACATAGGTATCCTGAAGCGCGCTGCTATCAGCTTCGGGCAGGGCTTTTTTGTTCACTTTACCGTTGGCCGTCAGTGGCCAGTCGTCAATCACCACACCCAGCTTAGGCACCATGTAATCCGGTAAGGTTTGTGCCAGCGTGGCCAGCGTCTGGGTCATAAACTCAGGCTGTGCTTGCTCTGCGATGGCCTCAACTGGCTGGACGTACGCCACCAAATAGGTGCCTGCCGGACCGTTTTTGGCCAGCACCAGTGCACTGTCTACTTGTGCCTGGCGGCTCAGCTGCTGAGCTATCTCGCCCAGCTCAACCCGGAAACCGCGAATTTTAATTTGGTCGTCGGCACGACCCACGAAGGCCAGGTTGCCATCGGCCAGGTAGCGCACTAAATCGCCGGTGCGATACAAGCGTTTCGAGCTGCCTGCCACCTCAGGGTCATAAAATGGATTGTCAATAAAGCGCTCGGCCGTCAGCTCGGGCTGCCCCAGATAGCCACGCGCCAGACCGTCACCACCGACATACAGCTCACCTAAGCTACCGTGAGGCAATAAGTTTTGTTGCTGATCCAGCACATAGGTCTGAACATTACACAAAGGTGTGCCGATATGTATGGTGTCATCAAGAATTTCACCCACAGTCGCACAGACTGAGGTCTCCGACGGGCCATAAGCATTATAGAAAGGATAATGTGCCCGCCAGCGAGCCACCACATTTTCTTCACAGGCTTCCCCTGCCACAATTAAACATTGCAGCGCCAGATCTGTCTGCAACGTCATGGTCGATAACAACGCCGGTGGCAAAGTCGCATGGGTGATCTGCTGCGTTTTTAACAGCTCAGACAGCAGCTGTACATCCGTACGTTGTAACTCGTCGGCAATCACCAGGGTACCCCCCGGGATCAAGGCCATCAGCCATTCCCAGGTCGCCGCATCAAAACTGATGGATGCAAATTGCAACACTTTACTGTCGGCACAGGTAGCAAAACGGGCTTGCTGGTTGTGAGCCAGGTTCACTGCGCCCTGATGAATAAGCTGCACGCCCTTGGGCTGGCCAGTTGAACCTGAGGTATAGATCACATAGGCCAGGCTATCGTTACAAATCTCGCCCAGGGCTGGATTGTATTTTGGATAATCATCAAGCGTCAGAGCTGCAATATCAATGGCGGTGCCCGCTTGTTCGCTCATCAGGCTCTGAGCCACGGCCAGGCCACTGCCAAATCCGATGACTTGCTTCAGGCCTGCATCGGCTGCCATATAGCTCAGGCGGCTGGCCGGATAATCCGGATCCAGTGGCACATACGCGCCACCGGCTTTGAGTATCGCCAGCATGCTCACCATCATCTCCACCGAACGGCTGCTGCATACCCCTATCAGGGCTTCAGGTGTGATCTGTTGCTCACTCAGCAGGTAATGGGCCAGCTGATTGGCCCGTTGATTTAGCTCAGCGTAACTGATGGATTGGTTCTGGAACACCAGGGCCGTTGCCTCGGGTGCAGCCTCCACCTGTTGTTCAAATAAATGGTGAATGCAGCGGCTGGTATCATACTCAAGACGCTGCTGCTCCCCTGTACTGACCAATTGCTGACGCTCAGACTCACACAAGGCCGAAATGTCGCCTAATGGCAGATCCGCTTCACCTTGTGCACTCACCTGACACAGCAAGGCTGCAAAGTTCTGATTCAACCGAGTAATAAAAGCATGAGAAAAAATGCTGCTGTCATACAGCCAGTCCAGCTCAACGCCACCATCGCTGATATTGATATGCATATCAATATCGAACCTGGCAACCACCCGCTCTACTCCAAAAGGCGCCAGTGCCAGTCCGTCAGAGGCCAGTGCAGAGGCCAACATATCGCGGTTCTGATTAATGCCAAACTCGCTTGCTGTAGTGAGCATAATCTGACACAAAGGCGCATATTGTGCGCTGCGCGGGATATTAAGGTGCTCTACCAGCTGATCAAATTGCACCTGTTGATGCTGCTGAGCTGCCAGGTGGACCTCTTTAACGTGCGCCACCAGCTCATGCAAGTTCTGCTGATCAGTGTCCACACGCAATGGCAGGGTATTAACAAAAAAGCCGATCAGCTTGTCCAGTTGCGGCGAAATGCGGTTCGCCACGGGTGTGCCAATCACGATATCAGTGCAGTTACTATAGCGACTCAATAATAACGACAATAAGGCATGCATCAGCATAAACGGCGTGACCTGAAGGCGCAGTGCCAGGGCCAGTAAAGGCTCCGCAACCTTGCTTGCCAGCCGACCCTGAACATGGCCACCGGCATGTTGCTTGGTCGCCGGACGCGTCTGACACAATGGCAGGTCATGCACCAGTGGCGCATCGTCCAGCTGCTGCTGCCAGTATGACAAAGCGTCGTCCAGCGCGCCATTCTTTGCGCGTTGCTGCTGCCACAGAGCAAAGTCGCCATACTGGATTTCCAGCGGGGCCAGTTCAGCACTTTGCCCGGCGTTGAGCTGCTCATACACAGTCACAAACTCACGCAGCAAAATTTGCTGTGACCAGCCATCGGAGGCTATGTGATGAGTATTGAACAACAGCACACCGCTCGTCTCTTCTGTGGCAGGTGCCTTAAAATAGTCGACCCGAAGCATCAGATCCGCGCTCAGGTCAAAACACTTGGCCGACTCAGTGGCGATCACCTCGGCTATCTGTGACGACCAGTTATCGACCTGTGACAGGTCATGAACCTTTACCCGGCATGGCTGACTGGCGTTCACCTGCTGGTAAGCCCCCGTGTCATCCTGATGGTAAGTCGTTCGTAAAATTTCATGTCTTTCCACAATGACACTCAGAACAGCTTCAATCTTTGTCAGATCAGGTTGCCCGCTCACCGTAAACGCCAATGGCTGGTTATACTCGGCCGAACCCTGCTTCAGGCTATCGATAAACCACAGTCTTTGCTGCGCGTTCGACAAGGGCAGTCGCGTCTTGTCAGCAGGCCGCTGTGGAATGTCGAGGTCATTGTGCTGGTTTGCCAGAAACGCGATAATGTCTGCTTTATGGGCCTGAATTTGCTTTTTCAGCGCCTCTGGAAAAGGTGCTGCGGATTTTTGCTTAAAACCCAGCTTACCCGCTTCGGTAAACAGTAAAATATCACTGGCAATCGCTTCATCAATAATTTGCTTGGCTATCATAACCACCCCTCCGCCTCTGTGGCTTTTTCTTCCAATGCCTCCTGGGCTTGCTTTTCAGTCACTTTCTGCTGGACGTACTGGGCCAGATCTCGCAGCACCACGCGATTAAAGACCTCATTAAACGCAAGTGAAATGCCCCATTGCTTTTTCAAACTGCCGAGCATTTTTATCAGTAAAATAGAGTTACCACCGAGCTTGAAGAAATGCCCGTCACGACCAATTTCGCGCTCCTGCAACGACAGAATATCGGCCCAGAGTTGGTTAATATGGGTTTCCATTTCAGTCTCTGGCGCTACATAAACCGCGCTTTGCTGAGTTGTTGCCAGTTGCGCTAGCTGATTGCTGTCTAGCTTGCCATTGACCGTCAGAGGCCACTGCTCAATCACCAGATAGTCAGCCGGGATCATGTATTCTGGTAGCTGCTCGGCCAACGCCTGTATCAGACCTTCGGTCATAGCCGCCTCTCCCTGCTGATTTACCAGCAGTGTCCCTTCAGAAGTCAGTTCAATAAAGGCCACCAGTCGCATCTGCGCTTGTTGTTCAACCAACAGGACTTCTGCCTGTTCGACTAACCCCTGCTCCGCTATCTGGCGCTTCACTTCTTCGAGCTCAATTCGGTATCCGTTGAGCTTAACCTGCTCATCGATACGCCCGATAAAAGTCATTTCTGAATTACCCAGCGTTCTGACCAAATCGCCGGTTTTATATAACTTACGGTAACAGGCTGGCTGGCCGCTCTGATAGGCCGGATTATCAATGAACCGCTCGGCACTTAGCTGAGGTCGATTAAGATAACCACGGGCCACTCCCGGCCCCGTCAGGTATAGCTCACCGATGGCGTAAGGGGGAACCGGCTGACCATGTTCATCCAATATAATACCTTGCATGTTTGCTATCGGTGCGCCCATAGAGATAGGTGCCTGATGGCCTTCCTCGATGCACTTCCAGTGACTGCCGACCGTCGTTTCTGTGGGCCCGTATTCGTTTACAAACACCGTCTCAGGCAGGTAACTGCGTAACTGCGCAATGGTGTCTAAATTGAGCTGCTCTCCACCGAGAATAATGACGTGCTTATGGGAATTTTGTTGTGTCATTTTAGCGGCTATCAGTTGCAGATGTGCGGGGGTCAGTTTGAATAGCAATGCGGCTTGTGCCGTCTCCAGCGCCTGTATCACCTGCTCACATGCTTTATCTTCGTCACAGGTCAGGTTGACCACACCACCTCTGAGTAACGGCATAAACAGGCTTGTTACGGTAGCATCAAAGCTCAGTGACGTACTGACTACGCCATCGGCCACTTGTGCTGCTAACTGAGTGTTCAGGTGCGCCAGATAATGATGCAGGTTGGCGTGTTCAATCATCACCCCTTTCGGCTTCCCGGTGGTGCCTGAGGTATAAATCACATAAGCCAGGCTGTCTGCTTGCGGTGACGTTTGTCTGACGCTGCCCGCAACAGGGTCTGCTTCATCGCACTGCGTCATATCAAGATACGGGACTGCACTTTGCCCGGCAGCAGTTTGCAGAGTGCTTGTACCTGCACGACCTAATGCCGCAATTGCACAGCTGTCTTCAAGCATATACTGGATCCGCTGTTGTGGATGTGCCGGATCAATTGGCAGGTAGGCCCCCCCTGCTTTCCAGATAGCCAAAATGGCAACCAGAGTATCGAGTGTGCGGCTGGCTTCAATGGCAATGATCTTGTCACGACCGCTGTAGTTCTGTGTTATCAGCCAGTCAGCCAGCTTGTTCGCCCGCGCCTCCAAAGCCGCATAGCTCAGGCTGTGTTGTTGGTGCTGTACGGCCACACGCTCAGGTGCGAACTGCGCAAACTGTGAAACCTGCTCCAGGATTGAATGTGTTGCTGATGACGAGGTATGTACGTCCGGTGTCAGTGTGTTCCCGGCCATACTGGCGTAGAGTGCTTGCAGTGTCGTGTCAGAAGCCGTTAATGGCTGACTCAGATGAGTCAGGACGTTGCACAGATCGTCCGCCAGCTGACCGACATGGTGCTCAGTGAACAGCCCCCGATCATAAGCCCAGTAACAACTGACACCGGTCTCGGTCATTTTCAGCGCTAAGTCTAAGTCATATTTAACTGTGACCGCACTGTGAGTCAGTGGCTCAAGTTTAATACCCGGCAGGCCTGGTACGTCGGACTGCTGATAATCATTGTCGGTGTCGACTATGATTTGAAATAAGGGTGTCTGGCCTGGTGTTCGGGTGGGTGTCAGTGCCTGGACAAGGGCTTCAAACGGCACTTCCTGATTCAATTGTGCGTCGATGTGCACCTGTCTGACATGGTGTAAATAATCCGCCAGAGACGCCTGATCCGTATTGACCCGATAGACCAGCGTATTGACGAAGAAACCAATCAGGTTATGTAACTGTGGGTTCTGACGATTCGCCTGCGGACTGCCAATAACAATATCATGGCTTCGACTGTGACGGGAAAACACCAGTGCCAGTGCAGCATGCAATAGCATAAAGGTGGTCATATCAAAGCGGCTTGCCAGCGTCTGCAAACCTTGTTTGACTGTTTCAGGCAGGACTCTGTTCAGTATCCCCCCCTGCCCCCTGGCCTGGCTATCACGCGGACCATCCAGAGGCAAACTATGGGTATGCGGCAGGCCATCCAGCTGCGCGCGCCAGTAGTCTAACTGCTTAGCTGATTTATCTGAGTTATATTGATGCTGCCACTGGGCAAAGTCGGCATATTGGATGTCCAGCGCAGTCAGCTGCGCAGCTTCCCCTTTAATCAGGCTCTCATACAGGGTTGTGAATTCTTTGACCAGCAAGGCCATCGACCAGCCATCCGTCGCGATATGGTGGAGGGTTAACAGCAATAAAGTCACCGGCTCTGACCCCCCCGTCAGCGCTATCGCGCGACACCGGATCGGCAATTCATTCTGCAGATCAAAACCGCGTTGTGCTTCTTCATTGACGATACACTGTATTTTTGCATCATCCAGCTGGGCTGCTGGCAACGTCTCACGATGAATGCTCAGCTGAGCATCGTGATGGATCACCTGACGGAGTGTCTCCTGCGCATCCGTTGAATACGTCGTTTTGAGGATCAGGTGGCGATCCATAATGCCATTCAGTGCTTGTTGTGCCAGCTCGACATCAAACTTACCGGTGATTTTTAAGTTAACAGGCACATTGTAATTGGCCTGACTATCACTTTGCTCTGAAAACCACAACGCCTGTTGAGAGAATGACAAAGGCATGGCTTCGCTATGTGGTTGCACAGTAATCTGATCAGCCGGGCTTTCGCTGCTGGCCATTGCCAGATAGTACTCCTTCAATTGCGTTTTATTCGCAATGATCTGCTCACGCAGGTCGGCCGAGATGACTTTAGGTAACTTCACGACAAGGTTATTGTCTTTGATTTTGAGTTTAACGCCAGCTGCGATGAGCTGATCGACTAATGCTGTTATATTCACTTCGCTATTCCTGACTTAATGCGGTTGATTACGGCTAAGGGAGACCCTGAATTACAGTTGAGAGAAACTGATGGGATCGCCAAAACACACCAAAATTTTTCTGGCACCCTGATACGGGTTTCGGGCATGGGCTTTTAATATATTGTCGACCAACATGACATCACCTTGCTGCCAGTCGAACTGCTGATGATTGGCCTGATAGACCTGAAGTATCTGGGCCATGGTCTGATCGGAAATTCTGTCGCCATTGCCAAAATAGCAGTTGCGCGGATAATCGGCCTCATCGTCAAACATAATGGCCAGGTTTTCCTTAAGATCCTCATTCAAGCAACTGAAATGCCAGTGCTGTGCCTGGGTCACCCAACAAGGTGCCTGAGTGGCAGGGTGAATAACCACGGCCGGTCGGATCGCGCGCGTGGTTAATTGCTCGCCGCGCCACTCAAACTCCAATGCCTGATCTCGACATTTCGCCTCTACCTCTGCCTTATTCTCCGTTTGAAAAATGGTTTTCCAGCCCAGCCCAATAAAGTCATCCGCCTGATAGTTACGGACATACATGACCTGTTTGTCGATAAACTCCTGAACTAGATCGGCGGGTAACTGGGACAGCACAGAACGGGCATCGGCTATCGGTGTTTGCCCACCGCTTAGCGCAGGTTGTTCGCAGGCAAAAATCGCACGGCCGGGAAAGCGTTGATTAAAGGTATTTTCATTGTGCCAAAGAAGGAATTCAGACTCTGAGTATTCAACCGGTCGTTGCACATTACCATTGGTGCTTGCCGGACGATGCTCGGTGTTATTGGTCAGCACCTGGGTCATAAAACAGGCAGCCAGTTGTTCGACCTGAGCGGGAGAGCCAAAGTTACCACCACGCAGCAGTACCGCCCCGGCATCCGCCAGGTGTTGCTCAATCGTGTCTTGCAAAGCAACGACTTGCTCATACGGTGCACTATCCTGATGTAACTGTATCACTACCGGACTGTGTGCCTGGTCGTTTAATTTTGCGACCTCGGGCATAGTGATAGTCAAAGCCATACGGGTTCCTTTTTGTCATTATAAGTCGGTGCGCCATGACTCCCATGACGCACCGATAAATCAATTTAAAGTACGAGTAGCTCCCCCTCATACTCATCATCATCGTCTTGTTCCATCCACAGCAGGTGCTCAATGCGCTTGGCCATGCTCTGAATGTCTGAACTTTGGTACAACTCACGCAGTTGCAATGCTGCACCAAATTCGCTGCGCAATTTATTCAGCAACAACATCAGGGATAAAGAGTTGCCTCCCAGTGAGAAGAAGCTCTCAACCACGCTGATGTGCTCCACTGAGGTTTGCAAAACCTCAGACCAGATCTGCACTAGGCGCACTTCTGTCTCACTGACCGGCTGCACCGCCACTGAGGAGAGTTCAGTTAGCGATGGTTCCGGCAGCGCTTTCTTATCCAGCTTACCGTTTGCCGACAATGGCCAGTCAGTCATCACCAGATACTGACTGGGCAGCATATACTCAGGCAATTGACCCGCCAAGCTGCGCTTGATTGCTGCCAGCTTGCGTTCATTATCCTGAAGCTGCGACTCACTCGAGGCAAATTTGATCTCATGCATGAGATCAAATTTGACATAAGCCACCAACTGCAGCTGCCCGGCCAACTCTTTCGCCTGCACAACAGCAGAATCGACTTCAGGCAATTGCAACAACTGACTCTCAATATCACCCACTTCAATTCTGAAGCCTCGGATCTTGATTTGCTCGTCAACACGTCCGCAATATTCGAGATAATCTTCGCCGATATACCGAGCCAAGTCACCTGTCTTATACATCAGGTTATATTGCGAATTTTCGCCTTCAAAAGGATTGACAACAAAACTCTTTTGAGTTAGCTCATCACGATTAAGGTACCCTTTAGAGACACTTGGGCCGGCAATATACAGCTCACCCATAGCGCCTTTTGGAACAAGCCCTAACTCTTTGTTTAGTATATACACTTTGGTATTTGGAAGCGGTCGACCTATGGGCATAGTGGCACCGATTTGGTCACGCTGAGCCGTGACATTCAGTGCAATTGCCCCGACGGTTGCTTCTGTCGGACCATAATGGTTGTAGATAACACTGTTTGGAAATTTCGCCTGCAGCTGATCATAAAGTTCCAGCGGGAAGGCTTCTCCCCCTATCACGAAGGTGTGAGTCAGCTGACAAAGCTCTTCGCCCATAAAGGCCACCAGGGCTTTACCATGATGCGGTGTCATGCGCAGCAGGTATGGCTGCTCCTGCAATTCGTGTTTCATGCTTTCAAAGCGCGCTTCGCCAGCCAGAATATTGACCGATGTACCGCTGATCAACGGCAGGAATAAGCTAGGTACGCTGATATCAAACGCATAAGACGTAACCAGTAATGACGACTGCGGCTGCGCATAATATCTGCACTGTACCGACTGTAAGTAGTCACACACATTGGAGTGACGCAGCTGTACGCCTTTTGGTTTGCCCGTGGTGCCCGACGTATAGATAACATAGGCCAGATCACCGGCACTAACAGTCTGTTGTGGGTTATCCCGCTTACCCTGGTCGCTCAGCTGAGCTTCAAGTGCCGCGACCTCAAGACGTGCACAGCTTTGCGGCAAGGTTGCTATACGCTCAGGGTCGGTAAACACCACGTCTAACTGCGCATCGTCTATGATCTGTTGATTACGATGCAACGTGTTGTGATGATCGAAGGGCACATAGGCAGCTCCGGCTTTGAGTACTGCCAGCATAGTCACCAGAATATACTCCGAGCGTTCTACACAAATACCGACACGCTGCCCCGGTGCAACCCCATACTGGTCTATCAGATGATGCGCGAACTGGTTACTCAGCGTATTCAGTGCCTCATAACTCAAGGTGCGCTGCGGTCCTGTCAGGGCTATCGCCTGCGGCTGCTGCTGTGCCTGTTGCTCAAACAAAGTATGGATGCACAGCTGTGTATCATAGTCTTGCTCTGTTTGATTCAGTGATACCAGTAACTCTTGCTGCTCTGCCTGTGACAGCATATTGAGAGTGCCCGGCACCCTGGTCAGAACCTCTTGCGGCTCAGACGCCGTCAGTGCGCTCAGTAGCTCACCCAGGTGGCGGTTAAGGGTCTCGATACGCGCCGCACTGAACAGGGCTGTGTCATAAGTCCAGCAGATATCAACACCCGACTCGCTCAGCGCCATATGCACATCGAGATCAAACTTGGCCACCACGGAGTCATCAGCCAGTGGGCTCAACTGCGCATCTCCCAGCGACAACACCGACTCATCCATCCCCGTATTCAGACCATAATCGGTCTGGGTGCGCAACATGACCTGGAACAGCGGCGTATGTGCCGTGCTGCGTGGTACATTGAGTTGCTCAACCAATTGCTCAAACGGCACATCCTGATTTGACTGGGCATCGAGGTGCACGCTCTTAACATGTGCCAAATACTCAGCCAGTGTCGCCTGATCAGTATTAACATTCAGCACTAACGTATTAACAAAGAAACCAATTAGAGGCTCCAGCTCGGCCTGAGTACGGTTGGCAACCGGGGTGCCTATCACAATATTCTGTGCATTACTGTGTCTGGACAATAACAATGACAGTGCCCCATGCAGCAGCATAAACGGCGTTAACCCTTCAGCCTTAGCCAGTGCAGCCAGCCCTTGTGCAACTTCTTTACTGAGCGAACCTGTTACCTGCGCCCCCTGATGTTGCTTCACTTCCGGACGTGGGTGATCCAGAGGCAGACTGTGCACCGGTGGTACATCGGCCAGCTGTTGCTGCCAATATCCCAGTTGCTGCTCCAGCACTGTCTCACTTAAGTATGCCCGCTGCCATTGCGCATAATCGGCGTACTGAATGGTCAGCGGTGCCAGCGGATTACCCTGACCCTGACTGTATGCCTGATACAAGGCCACAAACTCTTTCACCAGCACCTGCATTGACCAGCCATCCGAGGCAATATGGTGCATGTTAAACAGCAGCACCCCACTGCTCTGTGAAGTATGCAGATACCCTGCACGCACCATCACATCTTTGGTCAAATCAAATGGTTGACTTAGTAGCTGTGCCATCGCCCCGGCAATCGCCTGTTGTTGCTGTGCCGCGTTGTACATACGGATATCTTCATAACTGAGACTAAATTGTGCCTCATCCAGGATCAGCTGCTCAGCACCGTGCTCACCATCACGATAAACCGTTCTGAGCACTTCATGTCGGGCAATGATGGTTTGCAGTGCCGCTTCAACCACGGCCAATTCCAGCTCCCCTTCAACTTCAAAAGCTGCTGGCATATTGTATTGTGCCGAATCACTGTGTAACTGATCGATAAACCATAGGCGTTGTTGGGCGAACGACTGTGGCAATGCACTATACTGGCCCAGTTGCTCATCCTGCATGGTGATTCTGGGCAGGGCTTTAACGCCTTCACGCACCGCTTGTCCGCGGCGAGCCATAATTTCTGCCGCCTGCTCTGCAATCGTTGCAGCATTGAACAGGGTTTTCACTGGCAGCTCTACACCCAGCTGCTCGCGCAGTCCCGCAGCCAGCCTGACAGATAACAGCGAGTGGCCCCCTAAATGGAAGAAGTTCGCTGTGGTACTGATGGTTTCCGGTGCCATGTCCAGCAACTCAGCCCAGATCTGGCAAATGGCGTGTTCAGTCTCACAAGCTGGTGCCACATATTCACCCTGCAATGCCATGGTATCTGCCTCTGGCAGCGCCTTTTTATTAATTTTGCCGTTGGCTGTCAAAGGCCACTCAGCGACCACCACACCCAACTTGGGCACCATATAATCAGGCACCTGACTGGCCAGTTCGGCCAATGCACCTTGAGTAAATTCATTGTCAGATAGCTCGCTAACGGCCTGAGCTGGCTGCAAATAAGCAACCAGATAGGTGCCGATGGCGCCTGTCTTAGCAACCACTAGGGCGGATTCAACACCCGCTTGCTGACTCAGCTGCTGGGCAATTTCACCCAGCTCAACACGGAAGCCGCGGATCTTGATTTGATCATCGGTACGGCCAATAAAGGCCAAGTTACCATCGACCTGATAACGCACCAGGTCACCGGTTCGGTATAAACGCTCAGAGCTGCCGGGCACACTGGCATCATAAAAAGGATTGTCAATGAAACGCTCAGCCGTCAGCTGTGGCTGATTCAGATAACCGCGTGCCAGGCCGTCACCACCGACATACAGTTCACCGGCACAGCCAAATGGCACCAGACTTTGATGCTCATCCAAAATCAGGGTTTGCACATTATACAAAGGACGCCCGATATGAATGCTGTTATCCGTAATTTCACCCACCGTAGCACACACGGAGGTCTCCGACGGACCATAGGCATTAAAGAAGCGATAATGACGTCTCCAGCGCTCGACAACCTGTTCTTCACAGGCTTCGCCCGCCACAATCAGACACTGCAAGGCTAAGTCTGTTTGTAACGCCATTGTGCTCAACAAGGCCGGTGGCAAGGTTGCGTGCGTAATGGCTTGTTGTTTCAGTACCTCACCTAACTTACCCCCTTCGGTGCGAGCCTGCTCATCACAGATCACCAGGGTGGCGCCATTAAGTAGAGCCATGACCCAATCCCAGGTCGCGGCATCAAAGCTGATTGATGCAAATTGTAATACCCGACTGGCAGGCGTGATATCGAACAGCACCTGCTGGTTGGCAGCGAGGTTCACCGCACCTTTGTGGCTCAGCCCCACGCCTTTTGGACGCCCTGTTGAGCCTGATGTATAAATCACATACGCCAGCGAGTGATTCGATTTAAGAATTCCCAGCGCCTGTTCGTCTGACGCTGCGGCTTCTGACAGGTTGCTGACATTGAGGTTAGCGATGTCTCTGCCCTGACACAGTGCGTCAGTCACTTCAACACCCCGACCATAACTTAAGATCTGAGCGACTTTGGCATCATCGACCATGTATTCCAGGCGCTCCATCGGATAATCCGGATCCAGCGGTAAGTAAGCACCGCCCGCTTTAAGGATAGCCAGCATCGCAATGATCATGTCTGCCGAGCGCTCCATACACAGGCCGACTATCGTATCAGGTACAATTTGGTGCTGCGCAACCAAATAGCTGGCAAGCTGCTCTGCACGCTCGTTCAGCGCCTGATAGCTCAGCACAGACTCACCAAATTGCAGCGCCGGTGCGTCAGGCTGTGCTGCAACATGACGCTCAAAAATGCTGTTAATGCAGGCCTCATCATCATAACTACGTTGTGTCTGGTTACGGCCAAAGATCAGCTCCTGGCTCTGTTGCTCACTCAGCATCGGCAAACGTGCCACCGATTGCGCAGCCATATCAGCCTGTGCCAGATTAGTCAGTGTATTCGCCAGGTGACTCATTAAGCTGTCAATGTATTGCGCACTGAATAAGTGATTATCGAAGTTGATTTTCAGTTTGCCGCCGTGCTCGTTGACTGACATAAAAATGTCCAGATCAAACTTCACTGTGACCTGTGGATCTTCTATCGGCTTAAGTTGCGCATCACCCAGTCGCGTAGACTGAGCTTTGGGTGCATCCAGACCATAATCGTTGTCCGTCAGCAACATAATCTGAAACAGCGGGCTTTGGCTGGTGTTGGTTTCTATGTCCAGGTGCTCAACCAGCTGCTCAAATGGAATATCCTGATTTTCCTGCGCAGCAATATGGGTCTGTTTAACGTGTTCAAAGAAAGCCCCGAGGGTTTTATCACTGGTGTTCAGTCTCAGTACCAGTGAGTTAACAAAAAATCCTATCAGCGACGTCAGATCAGCATGCTGACGGTTGGCCACCGGGGTACCAATGACAATATCATGGCTGTTGCTGTGACGTGAAAGCACAATCGCCAGCGCGCCGTGTAACAACATAAACGGAGTGATCTCAAGGGTGCTGGCCAGCTCGGTCAGACGGTGACTGACTGACTGAGACAAGGTCATCTCCAGTGACTCTCCATTGTGGTTTTTCATCTCCCCACGGCGTCCCTGTAGCGGTAAACCATGTACAGTTGGCACACCATCTAATTGCTTTTTCCAGTAGTCCAGCTGACTTACCCCTGCATCTCCTGCCAACCAATTGCGCTGCCAGTGGGCATAATCAGCATACTGAATGGGCAGGGGTGCCAGTTGTGCATGCTGACCAGACAAATGCGCGGTATACAGGGCCGTAAACTCTTTGACCAGTAATTGCATTGACCAGCCGTCTGATACGATATGCGGCATATTCAACGCCAGCACACCGCTTTGATCCGACAAGATCAGATAGCGCGCCGATAACATTTGTGCCTCTTGTAGCACAAAAGCGTGTTGACTAAAGGTGATGAGGTTTTGCTCTAAAGCTTCAGCCTGCGCCGACGCCTCCAGGGTACTGAGATCGAAACGCTCAACCTGACAATCGTAAGGAGCCTGTGCCTGTTGATAGATCTCTCCCTGTACCTCTGAATATGAGGCCCGCGCGCCCATTTCGCTCTGGTATGGATTGTTAATGAACCGCTCAGCAGTCAGCTCTGGCTGGTTATGGTATCCCCAGGCCAGACCATCCCCGCCGATAAACAACTCTCCGGCACTGCCAAAGGGCACCAGCTGCAAGTCGTCATCAAGGATCAACAGCTGGATGTTCTGAATGGGTTTACCTATGGGCACTGTGGTGCTGATTGGCTGCGAGCAATCCCAATAACTGACATCAATTGCCGCTTCGGTTGGCCCATAGAGGTTGTGTAGTTGTGCATCAGGCAAACTGGCTCTGAAGCCCTGTACTTGTTTGACCTGTAACGCCTCCCCACTACAAAATACCTGACGAATACTGGTGCACTGCGCCAGCGCGCCATAATCCAGCATGATGCCCAGCATGGAAGGAACAAAGTGCAACTTAGTCACACCGTTTTGGCGTATTAACTGACACAAATACTGCGGATCTTTATGTCCCTCAGGCCGTGCCAGCACCATCTGGGCACCGCGACATAACGGCCACATAAATTCCCAGACGGAGACATCAAAGCCAAACGGCGTTTTTTGCAAAATAACATCGTGATGATCGCAACCATACTGCTTATCCATCCAGTCAACCCGGTTAACCAAAGCCTGATGGCTGACTAACACTCCCTTGGGTTTTCCTGTCGACCCTGAGGTATAAATCATATAGGCCATATCCTGAGCACTCAGCCCGGTTTCCTGCGGACTCAGATCCTGGGTTGCATAATCTTCAAAACGTGTCGCGTCCTGCGCGTATCCATCCATCAGGATCAGTGCTGGCGTATTTTCATTGTTTGCCTGACACTTAGACTGATGTTCACTTTGCGTCAAGATGGTCGTAATACCTGCGTGTGCCAGCATATAGTCTAGACGTGTTTCTGGCAGTGTTGGGTCAAGCGGCACATAGGCACCACCGGCTTTCAGTATGGCCAGTATGCCGATCACCATTTCCAGAGAACGAGTCATGCATACGCCCACCAGAGTGCCTGGAGCAACCTGATGCTCTGCACGCAGGTGCCTGGCCAGCTGGTTCGCTTTATCATTGAGAGACTGATAACTCAGTGTCTGCCCTTCGTAACATAGCGCGGTTTGCGTCGGGGTTTTAGCGACCTGACGTTCAATCCACTGCGCCATCGTCAGCGAAGTGTCATAATCAACCGGTGTCGGATTGAGTGTCTCAAGTAAATGCGTTCGCTCCTGTGCGGATAACAACGCGATGCTACTTAACGGCACTGACGTGGATTGCAGCTGTGATAGCTGAGTCAATATCTGCATCAGATGGCGATTGAGCGTACTGATGTGCGCGTGCGTAAACAAGGCTTTGTCATACACCCAGTTAATCGCAACCCCCTGCGCTGACGTACTTATGTTGACTTCAATATCGAATTTGGCAACCGTCTGTGCTGCGCCACGCATGGTCAGTGCAGCCCCGTTCAGGTCCAGCTCCCCCTGCTCGGTGGCCTGGTCATCAAGGCCATAATCGGTCTGCGTGGTGAGCATAATTTGAAATAGTGGCGAATGTGCTGTACTTCTGGGCACATTTAATCGCTCAACCAGCTGTTCAAATGGCACGTCCTGATGCGACTGTGCGCCAAGGTGCACCGCTTTAACATGCTCTAAGTAACGCGTTATGTCGGGCTGAGCCGTGTTCACTCTCAGCACGAGTGTATTGACAAAAAAGCCAATTAAAGACTCAAGTTCAGTCTGTGTGCGATTCGCAACCGGTGTGCCTATCACCACGTCTTTGCTGTTACTGTGTCTGCTCAGCAATAATGAAAGCGCGCTGTGCAATAGCATAAAGGAGGTTAGTCCCTGCGATTGAGCCAGCTCGGCCAGCCCAGCTGCGACATCACTATCCAGTTTACCCTGTACCAGCTCCCCGACATGCTGCTTGACCTGCGGACGCGGATGGTCCAGCGGCAGGCTGTGTACCGGAGGCAGATCAGATAATTGCTCACTCCAGTAGGTTAACTGGCGCTCCAGAACCGGGCCGCTCAGGTAGCTATGTTGCCAGTGAGCATAATCAGCGTACTGAATCGATAACGGGGTCAGCGGATTGTCCTGACTTTGCGTGTATGCCCGATACAACAGTACAAACTCTTTCACCAGCAGCTGCAACGACCATCCGTCAGAAGCGATATGGTGGATATTAAACAGTAACACAGACGCATGCTCGGAATCGGCACCCGTATCTATATACGCAGCCCGGATCATCAGGTCCTTGCTCAGGTCAAACGGCTGTGATTGTAAGCGTGGGATCAGTGACGCAATTGTCTGTTGCTGTGTTGCCGGGCTCAGCAACCTGAGGTCTTCATAATCCAGTGTGAAGTGTACGTCAGTCTGGATCACCTGCTCTGTTCCCGAGTCGCCGTCCCGATAAACACTGCGCAGTACTTCGTGACGCGCAACTATGGTGTTTAATGCTGCCTCAACAGCGTTCAGGTCCAGCTCACCGCTCACTTCAAACGCGGCTGGCATGTTGTATTGCGCCGAACCACCCTGTAAGCGGTCGATGAACCACAGCCGTTGCTGCGCAAAGGATGCGGCCATGCGACCATCTTGCGGACGGGCCTGCACTTCTATACGCTGTGCTGTGCTGCCTCCCTGTGCCTGTTTATGCTCGACCTGTTGTGCCTGGCTGGCGATGCTCGCATGTTCAAACAACTCGCTGATACTGAATTCAACCCCGAAGGCCTGTTTGATTGCGGCCACTAAACGCACCGACAACAAAGAATGTCCACCCAGCTTAAAGAAGCTGCTGTCTACGCTTATCTGCTCCGGCGTTAACTTTAATAATGAAGACCACAGCTCAACCAGCTGCTGCTCCGTTGCTGTGCGTGGCGCAACGTGTTGGGCCGCAGCTTTTTCCTGCGGGTCCGGCAGTGCTTTTTTGTCCAGTTTACCGTTCGCTGTCAGCGGCCAGTGTTGCAGCCCAACAAAGTGGGCCGGTACCATATAGGCCGGTAACTGCTCACCCAGCAGACGCTCACAGTCACTCAAAAGCGCACCCAGCTGCGCCGAGTCTTGTGCCTTGATATAGGCGACTAGCTCCGGGCCGGTAGACAGGGGTTTACACAACACCTCAGCGGATTCAACGCCAGTGATTTGCTGCAACTGGCTGCTGATATCACCCAACTCCACCCGGAAACCCCGGATCTTAACCTGCTCGTCTATGCGTCCTAAAAACATCAGCTCGCCACTGT
Organism: Pseudoalteromonas rubra; assembly: GCF_000238295.3. Taxonomy (NCBI): domain Bacteria; kingdom Pseudomonadati; phylum Pseudomonadota; class Gammaproteobacteria; order Alteromonadales; family Pseudoalteromonadaceae; genus Pseudoalteromonas; species Pseudoalteromonas rubra. Next base: position 10,195 of record NZ_AHCD03000041.1, on the reverse strand, counting down.
TTTGATAGCGCACCTGATCGCCGGTGCGATACAAACGGGCCGGACTGGTCGCATCACTGGGGTCATAAAACGGGTTCTCAATAAAGCGCTCGGCGCTCAGCGTCGGGTTATTCACATAACCTGTGGCCAGACACGGCCCGCCGACAAACAACTCACCCCGGGCACCCTGTGGCAGGGCGTTAAGCTGCGCATCCAGTACATAGGCATAGGTGTTGTCCATGGCCCGGCCAATGGGTAGCTCCGCCGGTAAGTCGGCCTGATTGGCACTGATGTCATACATCACACAGCCTACCGTAGCCTCAGACGGACCATAGTGGTTGAATACCTGACTGTCCGGGAATTGGGTTTGTAAGGCCAGTGCCACATCGCGCTCAAAGCGCTCACCGCCAATCACAAACACGTGCTGCACGCCTGCAAGCGGCGCCTCCTGCAAGGCCAGTATCCCTTCCACATGATGCGGCGTCATCCGCACCAGTCGTGGCTCATCCGCTTTATTCAGCGCTTTACTCAGGACCGGTAACAACTCCTGATTATCCAGCAATTGCACACTGCCACCACTCAAGAGCGGTAAGTACAAACTCGGAACACCAATATCAAAACCGTGTGATGTCACCAGCAGTGAGCCGTTGAGGTGGTCGGCATAGTAGCCTTTGAGGGCAAAGTTCAAATAATCCATCAGGGCCCGGTGGCTGATCTCCACGCCTTTGGGGGTGCCGGTGGAGCCAGAGGTGTAAATCACATACGCGGGGCTGTCATGGGCAACCGTTTCCGCGCATTTACACAACACCTCAGCGGATTCAACGCCAGTGACTTGCTGCAACTGGCTGCTGATATCACCCAGCTCCACCCGGAAACCCCGGATCTTAACCTGCTCGTCTATGCGTCCTAAAAACATCAGCTCGCCACTGTTTTGATAGCGCACCTGATCGCCGGTGCGATACAAACGGGCCGGACTGGTCGCATCACTGGGGTCATAAAACGGGTTCTCAATAAAGCGCTCGGCGCTCAGCGTCGGGTTATTCACATAACCTGTGGCCAGACACGGCCCGCCGACAAACAACTCACCCCGGGCACCCTGTGGCAGGGCGTTAAGCTGCGCATCCAGTACATAGGCATAGGTGTTGTCCATGGCCCGGCCAATGGGTAGCTCCGCCGGTAAGTCGGCCTGATTGGCACTGATGTCATACATCACACAGCCTACCGTAGCCTCAGACGGACCATAGTGGTTGAATACCTGACTGTCCGGGAACTGGGTTTGTAAGGCCAGTGCCACATCGCGCTCAAAGCGCTCACCGCCAATCACAAACACGTGCTGCACGCCTGCAAGCGGCGCCTCCTGCAAGGCCAGTATCCCTTCCACATGATGCGGCGTCATCCGCACCAGTCGTGGCTCATCCGCTTTATTCAGCGCTTTACTCAGGACCGGTAACAACTCCTGATTATCCAGCAATTGCACACTGCCACCACTCAAGAGCGGTAAGTACAAACTCGGAACACCAATATCAAAACCGTGTGATGTCACCAGCAGTGAGCCGTTGAGGTGGTCGGCATAGTAGCCTTTGAGGGCAAAGTTCAAATAATCCATCAGGGCCCGGTGGCTGATCTCCACGCCTTTGGGGGTGCCGGTGGAGCCAGAGGTGTAAATCACATACGCGGGGCTGTCATGGGCAACCGTTTCCGCGCAAAAATCGCTGTCATAGCCACTGAGCCAGTTTGCATCAGTGACATCCTGCTCCAGTAACAGCAGGTCAACCCCGGCATCCGGAACACGGGCGGCCAGTGCGTCACTGACAATCACCCACTCCAGAGCGGCATCAGCGATAATTTGCTGGTTACGGGCTTTGGTGTTGCTGGGTTCAAACGGAATATAGGCTGCCCCGGCTTTGAGTACGCCCAGTAAGCTGACCATCAGGCAGGCACTGCGTGGCATGCAAACACCCACCAGATCGCCGGGCTCAACGCCCTGCTCCTGCAAACAGTCAGCCAGTTTAGCCGCCTGCGCATTAAGCTGCGCATAACTAAGCTGTTCGGTGTCACTGTGTACGGCAATCGCATCCGGTGTCAGCGCTGCCTGCTGCTCAAATCGCTCAATCAGGCCTGTGGCATCATCCAGACGACACTCACCCACCTGGGTATATAAAGTCTGAGGCTGATTAAACATCACATCGGCAACACTGGCTGTCGTGATGGTTTGTTGCTGATATGCCTGGGTCAGATTACGGCAGATCTGCTGAAACAAACTGCTCAGCGTGGCAATGGTTTGGGTATCGAATAATTCGTTGTCATACGACCAGTCAATGACCATGTTTTGCTCAGATACACGGGCATGAATATCCAGGTCGCCACGCACCACGACTGTCTCTTTACTCAGCTCAAAGCCTGCAAATCCGGCGTTGCTAAGCAAAGCGGCATCCTGGCTTGAGAGTTCGCCCAGCTCAGAGCCCAGTGTAAACTGGATCTGGAATAACGGGCTGTAGTTAGCAGCTCGGGTGATCTCCAGCGCTTCAACCAGATTGTCAAACGGCAGCAACTGATTGTTCTGCGCCTCTATATGCGTACGCGCAACCTGTTTCAGATAATCAGACAGCGACTGTGCTCTGTCGGTATCCAAACGCAGTACCAGTCGATTCAGGAAGCACCCAATCATAGGATGTAATTGTTCGCTGTCACGATTGGAGATCGTGGTGCCCATTACCACATCCTGATACTGACCATACTGAGAGAGCGCCAGTGCCAGCGCGCTGTGTAGCAGCATAAAGGGCGTTAACTTGTATTCCCTGGCAATGCGGTGCAACACGGGCACCAGCTCAACAGGCAGCGCTTCACTGTATAACTTACCAAAGTTGGCTTTATCTGCCTGACGCGCATGATCCAGCGGCAGACTGTGTAATTGCGCCATACCCGCCAGTTTGTTGCGCCAGTAATCGGTTTGCTGTGCGCATTGCTCACCGTTCAGCCAGTCCTGTTGCCAGCTGGCGTAATCCAGGTACTGCAGAGGCAACTCAGCCTGAGGCTGCATACCCCCTTGCAACTGCATATACGCGGTCATCAAATCTTGTTTCAGAATATCTAAAGACCAGGCATCACAAGCAATATGGTGAATATTGATAATGAGCAAGGCATCTGCGTGCAGTGCGTCTGGGGTGCGGAAGTGATCAACACGGATCATCAGGTCGCTGTCCAGTACAAAGGGGGCCGCAATGCAGGCCTGGATGTCAGCTTTAAACGTCTGTTCATCGCAGGTAGCACTGTCATGATAGCGAATGCTGATCGACTCGTCGCTCAGTTGCTGCTCAGCGGCACCATCGGCTGCCAACACATAACGACTGCGCAAGATTTCATGCTTTTTCAGCACATGATTCAGCGCGCTCTCCAGGTGTGTCATGGACACCGCATCGGTCAGGGTAAATGCCAGCGGCATATGATAATCACTGGAGCCGCCACGCAGCTGGTCGATAAACCAGAAACGTTTTTGTGCAGAAGATAAGGGATAGCTTTTCCCGGCTTCACGCACCACAGGCTGAATCGGGTTCACAGCCGCCAGCGGCGCTTGCTGCTGTGACAAATACTCCATCAGCGCTGGCTTATTGTCACGGATCAGGCTGGCCAGTTCCGGGGTTAATGCGCCCTTTTTGGCCTCCACCGCAAGACGGTCGCCATTGACAGAAAGTAGGATTTGGTTGTTAGTTAGTTGATCGATAATTGCTTGTGTGTTCATTAGAATTCTACCCTTTCAATTTGGTCTGCGCTGGCATCGTTAATTTGTTGTTTTAATGCTTGTTGATTGCGTTGGCGCTCGATTTGGGCAGCCAGTGTGGCTACCGTGTCGTTTTCAAAAATGGTTTGTACCGTCAGAGACACGTCAAATTGTGTCTGGATCTGAGAGACGGCTTTTAAGATCAGCAGTGAATGCCCGCCGAGATTAAAGAAACTGGTTGTGACCCCGATGTCCTGCGTTTCGCGAGACAGTAACTGCGCCCAGATTGCAACCAGTTGATGCTCCAGCTCAGTCGTTGGCGCACAGTATTCGCTTTGTTGCATATTGAGTTTGGGCTCAGGCAAAGCAGCCACATCTAGCTTGCCGTTCACTGTCAGCGGCAGTTCATCGACAATGTTCAGGCTGCCTGGCTGCATATACTGTGGCAGTTGCTCTGCCAGCTGATTGCGGATCGCCTGCAAGGTGTCTTGTGGATCGGCTTCTGAATCGCTCGCATGCAACTTAAGGTAAGCGGCCAGGTGCTGCTCTGTATCAACCTTAAAAACAGTTACAGCGGCATCCTGAACCTGAGGCTGCTGCGCTAAAATCCCACTCAACTCACCCAGTTCCACACGAAATCCTCGTAGCTTCACCTGGTCGTCGTTGCGGCCAATGAAGATCAGCTCCCCCTGGTCGGTGTAACGCACCAGGTCGCCGGTGCGATATAAGCGCGGTGCCTCTATCGCCAAACACTGATCAGCATAAGGGTTACTGATAAACCGCTCCGCACTGAGCTGAGGTTGATTCAGGTAACCTCGCGCTACACCTGGTCCACCAATGTACAACTCGCCTTCACAGCCCTTAGGAACCAATCCACCGTCTTCATTGAGTACCAGTAAGGTGTTATTGACGTTCGCCTTGCCTATGGTGACAAGCTCAGTGCTCGACGCTGCATGCAAACGCGATGTGGTCGCCGTTATCGTTGCTTCTGTCGGTCCGTAACTGTTGAACAAAGTCACTGTAGGTGCTGCGCTAAAGAAGCGTTCCATATGCGTTTGCCCCATGGCTTCACCACCGATGATCACCGCACGCAGTGTTGCAATGGCAAATGCCCCCTCCATATCGGTCATTTGCTTCCAGAACGCGGTTGGCAGGCTCATTACCGTGACTTGATGCGCACTACAAAATGCGTTGAACGCCGCAGCGCTGCCAAGGCACTCCTCATTGCGTAGTACCAGAGAGGCCCCCTGGCACAAGGCCCCAAACAACTCTTCAACAAAAATATCGAAGCTCATGGTTGAGAACTGCAACATCACATCTTCAGCGGTCAGCTCATATTGCGTGCGACAGTGACATTGATAATTGACCAGCGAGCTATGCTCTACTGCAACCCCTTTAGGTTTTCCGGTAGAGCCTGAGGTATATATGACATAGGCCAGGTTGTTACCGCACACTTCTACCTGAGCAGGGTTGTCCTGCGGATACCCACTGAGGTCAAGCGACGCAATATCTATGGCTTTGCCGCCAAGCTCAGTCATCAGTCCATCAGCCACGCTCAGGCCAGTGTCGTAGCCAAGAATGTGTTGCAACTTCGCATCTGATGCCATATGACTCAGACGACAGTTCGGATAGCTTGGGTCGAGCGGTACGTAGGCCCCCCCGGCTTTCAGTATCGCCAGAATGCTCACCACCATCTCTACCGAGCGGCTACTGCACACACCCACTAAAGTTTCAGGCGTCAGCTGACACTCGTTCAGCAGATAGTGCGCCAGTTGATTTGCGCGCTGGTTCAGCGCACCATAGCTAATATGTTGCTCTTCAAAGACCAGTGCAGTGGCGTCCGGCGTGGCCAGGGCTTGCTGTTCAAATAACGTGTGGATGCACTGTGTCGCATCAAAACTTTCTACTTGCTGATTAAAGGTCACCAGCAACTCGTGTTGTTCTGACTCTGACAGTATGGTGAGTGCGCCAGGTGCCTGTGCGAGTAATGCCTCAGTCGTCTGTTGCGCAAACGTTGTCAACAATGTGCAAAGATGGCGACTCAGGGTCTCAATCCGCTCTTGGCTGAACAGCGCCTTGTCATAGGTCCAGCAGATATCCACTCCGGTATCGCTCAGCGCCATATCTATATCGAGATCAAACTTGGCAATCACGGCGTCATCAGCCAGGGGACTCAACTGCGCGTCGCCTAGCGACCAGTTGTTATCTATCGACTGATCGGTGACCCCATAATCCGTGGTGGTTGTCAGCATCACCTGAAACAGCGGGGTGTAAGCACTGCTGCGTGGCACATTGAGCTGCTCTACCAGCTGCTCAAATGGCACATCCTGGTTTGACTGGGCATCCAGATGGACTGCTTTAACGTGCGCCAGATAATCTGCCAAAGTGGCCTGCGCGGTGTTTACATTCAGCACCAGCGTGTTGACAAAAAAGCCAATTAGAGGGGCAAGCTCTGCTTGCATACGGTTGGCTACCGGCGTGCCAATCACAATATCCTGGGCATTACTGTGTCTGGATAACAGCAATGACAGCGCACCATGGAGTAACATAAATGGTGTCAGCCCCTGCGCTTTAGCCAGCGCCGCCAGCCCCTGAGCAACCTCAGTACTGAGTGTACTTTTAACCTGGCCACCCTGATGCTGCTTGACGTCCGGACGAGGATGGTCCAGAGGCAGGCTGTGTACTGCCGGCAACTGTGCCAGTTGCTGTTGCCAGTAACCCAACTGTTCGTCTAGCACGCCATCTTCTAAATAGGTTCGTTGCCACTGCGCGTAATCTGCGTACTGAATAGTCAGAGGTGCCAGCGGATTCTCCTGTCCCTGACTGTAGGCAAGGTAGAGTGCAACAAATTCTTTGATCAGTACCTGCATTGACCAGCCATCGGAGGCAATATGATGCATGTTGAACAACAGCACTCCGCTGCTTTGTGAGGTCTGAATATAGCCTGCACGCATCATCACCTCACTGCTGAGGTCAAACGGCTGACTCAGCTGTTGCGTCATCGCCCCGGCAATCGCCTGTTGCTGCGCCGTCTCACTCAGCATGCGGACATCCTCATAACTGAGCTCAAAAGATGCCTGCTGGCGGATCACCTGAGCATCATCGCGATACACGGTTCTGAGTACTTCATGACGGTCAACGATGGTCTGCAGCACGGCCTCAACTACAGTCAGGTTCAGTTCGCCCTGAACATGAAAGGCCGCCGGCATATTGTATTGCGCCGAGCCCTGGTTGAGCTGATCGATAAACCATAAGCGCTGCTGAGCAAAAGACAGTGGCTGCAGACTGTGCTGACCCAGTTGCGGATCTGCCTGCATAACTCTGGGCTGGGCAGTGATCTCTGCACGTATCGCCTGTCCCTGGTGGGCTTCAACGGCTTTGGCCTGCTCAGCTAAGGTGGTAACGTTAAACAGCGTTTTCACTGGCAGCTCAACCGCCAGCTCAGCGCGCAGTGCAGCGGCCAGCTTGACGACCAGCAATGAATGTCCGCCCAGCTCGAAAAAGTCTGTCTGTGTACTTATCTGGCCAGCTTCTACACTGAGTAGCTGTGCCCAAATCTCACATACCGCCTGCTCTGTGTCTGTTTGCGGTGCTACGTAACGACCCTGCAGTGCGGTGGCATCCACCTCCGGCAGCGCCTTTTTGTTGATCTTGCCACTGGCTGTCAGCGGCCACTCAGGGACCACCTTGCCCAGCCTCGGCACCATGTATTCCGGTAAACTCTCTGCCAGGCTCGTCAGTGCCGCTGTGATGAAGTCGGTGTGCTCAGCCTCATCCAGTGTCTGAGTCGGATGAATATAGGCCACCAGATACAGGCCGTTGGCCCCGCTTTTCGCCAGCACCACTGCGCTGTCGATGGCCGCCTGGAGGTCAAACGGCTGACTCAGCTGTTGCGTCATCGCCCCGGCAATCGCCTGTTGCTGCGCCGTCTCACTCAGCATGCGGACATCCTCATAACTGAGCTCAAAAGATGCCTGCTGGCGGATCACCTGAGCATCATCGCGATACACGGTTCTGAGTACTTCATGACGGTCAACGATGGTCTGCAGCACGGCCTCAACTACAGTCAGGTTCAGTTCGCCCTGAACATGAAAGGCCGCCGGCATATTGTATTGCGCCGAGCCCTGGTTGAGCTGATCGATAAACCATAAGCGCTGCTGAGCAAAAGACAGTGGCTGCAGACTGTGCTGACCCAGTTGCGGATCTGCCTGCATAACTCTGGGCTGGGCAGTGATCTCTGCACGTATCGCCTGTCCCTGGTGGGCTTCAACGGCTTTGGCCTGCTCAGCTAAGGTGGTAACGTTAAACAGCGTTTTCACTGGCAGCTCAACCGCCAGCTCAGCGCGCAGTGCAGCGGCCAGCTTGACGACCAGCAATGAATGTCCGCCCAGCTCGAAAAAGTCTGTCTGTGTGCTTATCTGGCCAGCTTCTACATTGAGTAGCTGCGCCCAAATCTCACATACCGCCTGCTCTGTGTCTGTTTGCGGTGCTACGTAACGACCCTGCAGTGCGGTGGCATCCACCTCCGGCAGCGCCTTTTTGTTGATCTTGCCACTGGCTGTCAGCGGCCACTCAGGGACCACCTGACCCAGCCTCGGCACCATGTATTCCGGTAAACTCTCTGCCAGGCTCGTCAGTGCCGCTGTGATGAAGTCGGTGTGATCAGCCTCGCCCAGTGTCTGAGTCGGATGAATATAGGCCACCAGATACAGGCCGTTGGCCCCGCTTTTCGCCAGCACCACTGCGCTGTCGATGGCCGCCTGGCGACTCAGCTGTTCGCTTATCTCGCCCAGCTCCACCCGGAAGCCCCGGATCTTCACCTGATCGTCTGCGCGTCCCACGAAGGCTAAGTTGCCGTCCGCCTGATAGCGCACTAAGTCGCCGGTGCGGTACAGGCGCTTTGAGCTGCCTGCCACCTTGGCATCATAAAATGGATTATCGATGAAACGCTCGGCACTTAGCTGAGGCTGATTCAGATAACCCCGCGCCAGCCCGTCACCACCCAGGTATAGCTCCCCGGTGGTGCCATAGGGCAGCAGCGCCAGCTTGTCATTAAGGATGAACGCCTGACTGTTGTTAATCACCCGCCCGATACTCGGCGCTTCGTCCAGAGGCTGAGTAAAGCGCGCACAGGTTGAATAAGTGGTGTCTTCTGATGGACCGTAGAGGTTATACACCCGCTCACAGTGCTCACCGGCGAGTAACTGATTCACCACATCGCGACCCAGCGGCTCGCCTGCCAGGTTCACCACCCGTACACCGCCCGGAATGCCTCCCTGCTCCAGCAACGCTTTAATCGCCGAAGGCACCGTATTAATTAATGTGACCTCCACCGGCGTCGTCAGCAGACTCAGGGCACTGTCGACCAGCACACAGCTGCCACCACGGGTCAGAGGTAAAAACAGTTCAAAGGCCGACAGGTCAAAGTTGATTGAGGTGCTGCATAACATCCGCGCATAATCTTCACGGCTGTATTCGGTATCCGCCCAGCTCAGCAGTGCGTTGACATTGCGGTGACTGATGGCCACGCCCTTAGGCTGACCAGTCGACCCTGAGGTGTAGATGGCATAGGCCAGCTTATCCCCGCCAAGGGCCGTCAGCGCCGGGTTGTGCTGCGCATAAGCGCTCAGTGTCAGCGTCGCAATATCCACGGCACTGCCGCCCTGCTCTGCCATCAGCGCCTGTGCAACCGGCAGACCTGCGTCATACGCCAGAATGTGTGTCAGTCCCGCATCTTTGGCGATATAGCCTAACCGGCTGGCCGGATAGCTCGGGTCCAGCGGCACATACGCCCCTCCGACTTTTAATATCGCCAGGATGCTCACCACCATTTCAACCGAGCGGCTGCTGCACACGCCCAGCGGCGTTTCCGGGGTCACCTGATGTTCGCTCAGCAGATAATGCGCCAGCTGATTGGCACGCTGGTTCAGCACCTCATAGCTGATGTGCTGTCCGTTAAAAATCAGTGCCGTTGCCTGCGGTGTACGCTGCACCTGTTGTTCAAATAAACCATGAATGCTCTGCGTGGTGTCATAACTGAGTGCGTTGTCGTTCAGTGTTAACAGCAGCGTGTGTTGCTCGGCTGCCGACAACATCGCAAGGGTATCCGGAGCGTGCGCCAGCAAGGTGGCCGGAGCCTGCTGTGCCAGGGTTGTCAGTAAGGTACTCAGATGACGGCTCAGCGTCTCAATCCGGGCTTCGCTGAACAAAGCCTTGTCGTAGGTCCAGCACATCTCTACCCCGGCATCGCTCAGTGTCAGGTCGATGTCCAGGTCAAACTTGGCAATCACCGCATCCTCTGCCAGCGGGCTCAGCTGCGCCTCCCCTAAAGACCAGCCCTGATTACTGACCTGCTCCGTCACTGCATAATCGGTGCGGGTTGTCAGCATCACCTGGAACAGCGGCGTATAGGCACTGCTGCGGGGCACATTCAGCTGCTCAACCAGCTGCTCGAACGGCACATCCTGATGTGACTGAGCACCTAAATGGACGGCTTTT
>NZ_AHCD03000040.1 GCF_000238295.3 Pseudoalteromonas rubra | reverse complement strand
CCGCATCAAGGTGCAGTAATTCAGCCCAAATCTCACACACCGCCTGCTCGAGGTCGGTTTGCGGGGCAACGTAGTGGTCCTGCTGCGCCCCCGGGTCCACCTCTGGCAGCGCCTTTTTATTAATTTTACCGTTGGCGGTCAGTGGCCAGTGTGGGATCACCCGGCCCAGTTTCGGCACCATGTAGTCGGGTAAACACCCTGCCAGCTCGCTCAGTGCCGCACTGATAAAGTCAGAATGAGCTGCCTCGTCCAGCGCCTCTGCAGGCTGAACATAGGCCACCAGATAGGTGCCATTGGCCCCGCTTTTCGCCAGTACTACGGCACTGTCGATGGCCGCCTGACAGCTCAGCTGCTCGCTTATCTCACCCAGCTCTACCCGGAAGCCGCGAATTTTAACCTGGTCGTCTGCCCGGCCCACAAACGCCAGCGTGCCATCGCTCTGATAGCGCACTAAGTCGCCGGTGCGGTACAAGCGTGTTGAACTGCCCCGGGGCCAGCGGGTTGTCCTCGCCCTGGCTGTATGCCTGATACAGTGTCGTAAATTCGTTGATCAGTACCTGCATCGACCAGCCGTCGGAGGCAATGTGGTGCATATTGAACAGCAGCACACCGCTGCGCCCGGTAGTCTGAATATAGCCTGCACGCACCATCACCTCGCAGGTCAGGTCAAACGGCAGGCTCAGCTGTTGCGCCATCGCCCCGGCAATCGCCTGTTGCTGCGCCGTCTCGCTCAGAGTCCGCACATCCTCATAGCTCAGGGTGAAGCCGGCGTCCTGGCGGATCACCTGCACATCATCGCGATACACAGTTCTGAGCACCTCATGACGGGCAATGATGGTTTGCAATACGGCCTCAACCACCGTCAGGTCCAGCTCGCCGTCAACCGCAAAGGCCGCCGGCATATTGTATTGTGGTGTGCCCTGCTCCAGCTGGTCGATAAACCATAACCGCTGCTGAGCATAAGACAACGGGGCAACACGATGCTGACCCAGCTGAGGGTCATCCTGCATCACTCTGGGCAGGGCTTTAATGTCCTCGGGCAGTGTCTGTCCCTCGGCCGCAGCAATCGCTTTGGCCTGCTCAGCCACGGTGGTGGCATTGAATAACGTGCTCAGTGGCAGCTCCACTGCCAGTTGGGTGCGCAGTGCGGCGGCCAGCTTAACCGATAACAGGGAATGTCCGCCCAGAGCAAAGAAACTCGCTGTGGTGCTGATCTGCTCCGCATCAAGGTGCAGTAATTCAGCCCAAATCTCACACACCGCCTGCTCGAGGTCGGTTTGCGGGGCAACGTAGTGGTCCTGCTGCGCCCCCGGGTCCACCTCTGGCAGCGCCTTTTTATTAATTTTACCGTTGGCGGTCAGTGGCCAGTGTGGGATCACCCGGCCCAGTTTCGGCACCATGTAGTCGGGTAAACACCCTGCCAGCTCGCTCAGTGCCGCACTGATAAAGTCAGAATGAGCTGCCTCGTCCAGCGCCTCTGCAGGCTGAACATAGGCCACCAGATAGGTGCCATTGGCCCCGCTTTTCGCCAGTACTACGGCACTGTCGATGGCCGCCTGACAGCTCAGCTGCTCGCTTATCTCACCCAGCTCTACCCGGAAGCCGCGAATTTTAACCTGGTCGTCTGCCCGGCCCACAAACGCCAGCGTGCCATCGCTCTGATAGCGCACTAAGTCGCCGGTGCGGTACAAGCGTGTTGAACTGCCCGCCACCTCAGGGTCATAAAAGGGGTTATCAATAAAGCGCTCGGCACTCAGCTCAGGCTGGTTCAGGTAACCTCGTGCCAGCCCGTCACCGCCCAGGTACAACTCACCGGTTGCGCCATACGGCAGCAGCGCCAGCTGGTCATTCAGAATAAACGCCTGGGTGTTGCTGATCACCTGGCCGATCCCCGGCGCATGATCGATTTCCTGAGTAAAACAGGCACAGGTTGAATAAGTGGTGTCTTCCGACGGGCCATAAAGGTTATAGACCCGCTCGCAATGCCCGTCGCGCAGTAACTGATTCACCACGTCGCGACCCAGCGGCTCACCGGCCAGGTTCACGACCCGCACGCCAGCCGGAATGCCCGCCTGCTCCAGCAGGGCTTTAATGGCCGACGGCACCGTATTAATCAGGGAAACCTCAACCGGCTGCGTCAGCAGGCTCAGGGCATTGTCGACCAGTACACAGGTGCCGCCGCGAGTGAGGGTGAAAAACAATTCAAACGCTGACAGGTCAAAGTTGATGGAGGTGCTGCACAGCACCCGGACATAATCCTCGCGGCTGTAGACCGTGTCAGCCCAGCTCAGCAGCGCATTGATGTTACGGTGGCTGATCGCCACGCCCTTAGGTTTACCGGTCGACCCTGAGGTATAAATGGCGTAGGCCAGATTATCGCCCTGATGTGCCACCGGTTGATAAGGAGTGGAGACAGCGGCATCGTTCAGCGTCGCCAGACTCAGCGTGTCGGTGGCCAGGCCTTGTAGGATGGCCGGGTTATCGGTGACGGTCACGACCGGCTTTGCATCGTCAATGATCTGTGCCAGTCGGGCACTGGGATAGCCCGGGTCGAGCGGCAAATAGGCGGCACCGGTTTTCAGGATGGCCAGTATGGCCATCACCATCTCGGCATGTCGCTCAGTACTGACGCCCACCATACTATCGGCGCTGAGTGAATAGTGTTGCTGCAAGTACGCAGCGATGCGATTGGCGCCAGCATCCAGCTGGGCGTAGCTCAGCGTGCGACCGTCGGGCATATCAATGGCAATGGCATCCGGCGTTAGCTGGGCCTGACGGCTGATCTGTTCGTGTAGGCTGAGCTCAGCGTTATAAGCCAGTGTTTCGCTTTGCACATCATACACCAGGTGTTGGCGCTCCTGCTCACTCAACATATCGATCTGCTGCGGCGACTGTTGACTGAGCGAAGCCAGGTTTTGTGGCACCAAAGCGGCAATAAGCTGACTCAGATGCGTACTGAGCTTGGTAATATAGTCGGCGGTAAACAGGTGACTGTCATACACCCAGTTGAGCGCCAGTCCCTGCTCGTTAAAAACCAGGTTGATGTCGAGGTCGAATTTGCTGCTGGTCACAGGTAAGGCTTGCTGCGTTAACTGCACATCAGCAACATTAAACTGCGTACTCACTGGCTGAGCGGGCGTACCCTCTACCGTCAGCAGGATCTGAAATAATGGCGCATGAGCCTGACTGCGTGAGAGCTGAAGTCCTTCAATCAGCTGATCCAGCGGTAATTCCTGATTCGCCAGCGCTTGCTGATTGATACTTTTAACGTGCTCAAAATACTCCGTCAGAGTGTCAAATTCCGTCGACACTCGCAGTGGCACGGTATTGACAAAAAAGCCCTGCAACGATTGCAGTCCGCTTTGCAGCCGGTTCTCAACCGGGGTGCCGATGACGATATCCTGGCTATGACTGTGTCTGGCGACTACCAGGGACAATAAAGCATGTAAAAATGCAAATGGACTTAACTGCAATGCTTCAGCACTGTCAGCAATGGCTTTGGCCTGATGTTCAGGTAATTGCTGCGTGAATTTTTGCGCAGGATGCTGAAGAGTGTCTCGCTGTCCCGTCACAGGCAAAGTGTGTACTTCTGGCGCATCGGCAAGCTGCTTCACCCAATAGTCCAGCTGAGCTTGATAATGTGTCCGGGCTTCATTTTGTTGCCAATGCGCATAATCGATGTAATGTAATGGCAGTGGCGCCAGTTCAGGCTCCTGGCCTGCAACCAGTGCGCCGTAGGTGTGAGAAAACTCCTTCACCAGCAGTGCCACAGAATAACCATCCGACACAATATGATGCAGATTGAACATCAACACGCCCTGCTGCGGGGAAAGGGTGACGTAATGAACCCGGATCAAGCTGTCTGAACTTAAATCAAAAGCGTAAGCGGCCTCTTGTGCCAGCAAAGCGTCCAGCTGTGTTTGCTGCGCCGACGCTGTCAGGTCACTCAGGTCGTGCGAGGACACAAGCTGTGCCGGTGCGCTCACCAGCTGCTGTTTGCCTTCCCCTTCCACTTCAATAAACCGGGTGCGCAGTACTTCATGACGCGCCACTATGGACTGCATGGTTTGCTCTAGTACCGCCAGGTCAAACTCACCCGATACAGTGAATGCCGCTGACATATTATATTCAATGGTATTGCCCTGAAGCTGGTCAAGAAACCACAAGCGTTGCTGCGCTGATGACAATGGAAAGTGTGCCTGCGTCCGCTCAACTGGCGTGATCACAGGGGCCTGAGAAGCGCTGGCATATAACCCCAACAGATACTGTTTTAGTTCGTCTTTTCTTGCTATTAGCTGTTGTTTCAGCGCTGCATCCAGGGCTTTTGGAAGGTGTAGCTTCACTTCGCCTTGGTGGTGCTGTGCACTGGCGCCTTGCTCCAGCAAAGCGCGGTATAATTCTTGGATCATCATAGGGTAAATTCCTCGAAGTCGGATGCAGCGGGACTGTGCGTCGTGTCACTGGCATGCAAAGTGAAGATGTCGTCGATATGGCGACTGATGTTGGCGACGGTCATTTGCTGATATAAATCCTGAATAGCCAGGTTGATCGCAAAAGTGTCGTTAAGTCGGGTTGCCAGGCGCATCACTAGCAGTGAATGTCCGCCCAGCTCGAAAAAGTCTGTCTGTGTGCTTATCTGGCCAGCTTCTACATTGAGTAGCTGCGCCCAAATCTCACATACCGCCTGCTCTGTGTCTGTTTGCGGCGCTACGTAACGGCCCTGCAGTGCGGTGGCATCCACCTCCGGCAGCGCCTTTTTGTTGATCTTGCCACTGGCTGTCAGCGGCCACTCAGGGACCACCTGACCCAGCCTCGGCACCATGTATTCCGGTAAACTCTCTGCCAGGCTCGTCAGTGCCGCTGTGATGAAGTCGGTGTGATCAGCCTCGCCCAGTGTCTGAGTCGGATGAATATAGGCCACCAGATACAGGCCGTTGGCTCCACTTTTCGCCAGCACCACTGCGCTGTCGATGGCCGCCTGACGACTCAGCTGTTCGCTTATCTCGCCCAGCTCCACCCGGAAGCCCCGGATCTTCACCTGATCGTCTGCGCGTCCCACGAAGGCTAAGTTGCCGTCCGCCTGATAGCGCACTAAGTCGCCGGTGCGGTACAGGCGCTTTGAGCTGCCTGCCACCTTGGCATCATAAAATGGATTATCGATGAAACGCTCGGCACTCAGCTGTGGCTGATTCAGATAACCCCGCGCCAGCCCGTCACCACCCAGGTATAGCTCCCCGGTAGTGCCATAGGGCAGCAGCGCCAGCTTGTCATTAAGGATGAACGCCTGACTGTTGTTAATCACCCGCCCGATACTCGGCGCTTCGTCCAGAGGCTGAGTAAAGCGCGCACAGGTTGAATAAGTGGTGTCTTCTGATGGACCGTAGAGGTTATACACTCGCTCACAGTGCTCACCGGCGAGTAACTGATTCACCACGTCGCGACCCAGCGGCTCGCCTGCCAGGTTCACCACCCGTACACCGCCCGGAATGCCTCCCTGCTCCAGCAGCGCTTTAATCGCCGAGGGCACCGTATTAATTAATGTGACCTCCACCGGCGTCGTCAGCAGACTCAGGGCACTGTCGACCAGCACACAGCTGCCACCACGGGTCAGAGGTAAAAACAGTTCAAAGGCCGACAGGTCAAAGTTGATTGAGGTGCTGCATAACATCCGCGCATAATCTTCACCGCTGTATTCGGTGTCGGCCCAGCTCAGCAGTGCATTGACATTGCGGTGACTGATGGCCACGCCCTTAGGCTGACCAGTCGACCCTGAGGTGTAGATGGCATAGGCCAGCTTATCCCCGCCAAGGGCCGTCAGCGCCGGGTTGTGCTGCGCATAAGCGCTCAGTGTCAGCGTCGCAATATCCACGGCACTGCCGCCCTGCTCTGCCATCAGCGCCTGTGCAACCGGCAGACCTGCGTCATACGCCAGAATGTGTGTCAGTCCCGCATCTTTGGCGATATAGCCTAACCGGCTGGCCGGATAGCTCGGGTCCAGCGGCACATACGCGCCACCGGCTTTTAATATCGCCAGGATACTCACCACCATTTCAACCGAGCGGCTGCTGCACACGCCCAGCGGCGTTTCCGGGGTCACCTGATGTTCGCTCAGCAGATAATGCGCCAGCTGATTGGCACGCTGGTTCAGCACCTCATAGCTGATGTGCTGCCCGTTAAAAATCAGTGCCGTTGCCTGTGGCGTACGCTGCACCTGTTGTTCAAATAAACCATGAATGCTCTGCGTGGTGTCATAACTGAGTGCGTTGTCGTTCAGTGTTAACAGCAGCGTGTGTTGCTCGGCTGCCGACAACATCGCAAGGGTATCCGGAGCATGCGCCAGCAAAGTGGCCGGAGCCTGCTGTGCCAGAGTTGTCAGTAAGGTACTCAGATGACGGCTCAGCGTCTCAATCCGAGCTGCGCTGAACAAAGCCTTGTCGTAGGTCCAGCACATCTCTACCCCGGCGTCGCTCAGTGTCAGGTCGATGTCCAGGTCAAACTTGGCAATCACCGCATCCTCTGCCAGCGGGCTCAGCTGCGCCTCCCCTAAAGACCAGCCCTGATTACTGACCTGCTCCGTCACTGCATAATCGGTGCGGGTTGTCAGCATCACCTGGAACAGCGGCGTATACGCACTGCTACGGGGCACATTCAGCTGCTCAACCAGCTGCTCGAACGGCACATCCTGATGTGACTGAGCACCTAAATGGACGGCTTTTACATGGGCCAGGTAGTCTGCCAGGCTCGGCTGGGCAGTATTGACGTTCAGCACCAGGGGGTTAACAAAAAAACCAATCAGCGGTGCCAGCTCGGCCTGCATGCGGTTGGCCACCGGTGTCCCGATAACGATGTCCCGGGCATTACTGTGTCTGGACAACAACAGCGACAAGGCCCCGTGCAGTAACATGAAAGGCGTCAGCCCCTGCGCACTGGCAAGTTTACTCAGCCCCTGCGCCACTTGTGCACTGAGGGTGCTTTTCACCTGACCACCCTGATGCTGCTTAAGTGCCGGACGCGGGTAGTCTAACGGCAGACTGTGCACCGAAGGCAGGTCAGCCAGTTGCTGCTGCCAGTAGCTCAGCTGCGTATCCAGCACCTCGTGATTTAAATGGCTGCGCTGCCACTGTGCGTAGTCTGCATACTGAATGCTCAGCGGGGCCAGCGGGTTGTCCTCGCCCTGGCTGTATGCCTGATACAGTGTCGTAAATTCGTTGATCAGCACCTGCATTGACCAGCCGTCGGAGGCAATGTGGTGCATATTGAACAGCAGCACACCGCTGCGCTCAGTGGTCTGAATATAGCCTGCACGCACCATCACCTCGCGGGTCAGGTCAAACGGCTGGCTCAGCTGTTGCGCCATTGCCCCGGCAATCGCCTGTTGCTGCGCCGTCTCGCTCAGAGTCCGCACATCCTCATAGCTCAGGGTGAAGCCGGCGTCCTGGCGGATCACCTGCACATCATCGCGATACACAGTTCTGAGCACCTCATGACGGGCAATGATGGTTTGCAATACGGCCTCAACCACCGTCAGGTCCAGCTCGCCGTCAACCGCAAAGGCCGCCGGCATATTGTATTGTGGTGTGCCCTGCTCCAGCTGGTCGATAAACCATAACCGCTGCTGAGCATAAGATAATGGGGCAACACGATGCTGACCCAGCTGAGGGTCATCCTGCATCACTCTGGGCAGGGCTTTAATGTCCTCGCGCAATGCCTGTCCCTCGGCCGCGGCAACCGCTTTGGCCTGCTCAGCCACAGTGGTGGCATTGAATAACGTGCTCAGTGGCAGCTCCACGGCCAGCTGTGTACGCAGTGCAGCGGCCAGCTTAACCGATAACAGGGAATGTCCGCCCAGTGCGAAGAAGCTCGCTGTGGTGCTGATCTGCGCCGCATCAAGGTGCAGTAATTCAGCCCAAATCTCACACACCGCCTGCTCGAGGTCGGTTTGCGGGGCAACGTAGTGGTCCTGCTGCGCCCCCAGGTCCACCTCTGGCAGCGCCTTTTTATTAATTTTACCGTTGGCGGTCAGTGGCCAGTGTGGGATCACCCGGCCCAGTTTCGGCACCATGTAGTCGGGTAAACACCCTGCCAGCTCGCTCAGTGCCGCACTGATAAAGTCAGAATGAGCTGCCTCGTCCAGCGCCTCTGCAGGCTGAACATAGGCCACCAGATAGGTGCCATTGGCCCCGCTTTTCGCCAGTACTACGGCACTGTCGATGGCCGCCTGACAGCTCAGCTGCTCGCTTATCTCACCCAGCTCTACCCGGAAGCCGCGAATTTTAACCTGGTCGTCCGCCCGGCCCACAAACGCCAGCGTGCCATCGCTCTGATAGCGCACTAAGTCGCCGGTGCGGTACAAGCGTGTTGAACTGCCTGCCACCTCAGGGTCATAAAAGGGGTTATCAATAAAGCGCTCGGCACTCAGCTCAGGCTGGTTCAGGTAACCTCGTGCCAGCCCGTCACCGCCCAGGTACAACTCACCGGTTGCGCCATACGGCAGCAGCGCCAGCTGGTCATTCAGAATAAACGCCTGGGTGTTGCTGATCACCTGGCCGATCCCCGGCGCATGATCGATTTCCTGAGTAAAACAGGCACAGGTTGAATAAGTGGTGTCTTCCGACGGGCCATAAAGGTTATAGACCCGCTCGCAATGCCCGTCGCGCAGTAACTGATTCACCACGTCGCGACCCAGCGGCTCACCGGCCAGGTTCACGACCCGCACGCCAGCCGGAATGCCCGCCTGCTCCAGCAGGGCTTTAATGGCCGACGGCACCGTATTAATCAGGGAAACCTCAACCGGCTGCGTCAGCAGGCTCAGGGCATTGTCGACCAGTACACAGGTGCCGCCGCGAGTGAGGGTGAAAAACAATTCAAACGCTGACAGGTCAAAGTTGATGGAGGTGCTGCACAGCACCCGGACATAATCCTCGCGGCTGTAGACCGTGTCAGCCCAGCTCAGCAGCGCATTGATGTTACGGTGGCTGATCGCCACGCCCTTAGGTTTACCGGTCGACCCTGAGGTATAAATGGCGTAGGCCAGATTATCGCCCTGATGTGCCACCGGTTGATAAGGAGTGGAGACAGCGGCATCGTTCAGCGTCGCCAGACTCAGCGTGTCGGTGGCCAGGCCTTGTAGGATGGCCGGGTTATCGGTGACGGTCACGACCGGCTTTGCATCGTCAATGATCTGTGCCAGTCGGGCACTGGGATAGCCCGGGTCGAGCGGCAAATAGGCGGCACCGGTTTTCAGGATGGCCAGTATGGCCATCACCATCTCGGCATGTCGCTCAGTACTGACGCCCACCATACTATCGGCGCTGAGTGAATAGTGTTGCTGCAAGTACGCAGCGATGCGATTGGCGCCAGCATCCAGCTGGGCGTAGCTCAGCGTGCGACCGTCGGGCATATCAATGGCAATGGCATCCGGCGTTAGCTGGGCCTGACGGCTGATCTGTTCGTGTAGGCTGAGCTCAGCGTTATAAGCCAGTGTTTCGCTTTGCACATCATACACCAGGTGTTGGCGCTCCTGCTCACTCAACATATCGATCTGCTGCGGCGACTGTTGACTGAGCGAAGCCAGGTTTTGTGGCACCAAAGCGGCAATAAGCTGACTCAGATGCGTACTGAGCTTGGTAATATAGTCGGCGGTAAACAGGTGACTGTCATACACCCAGTTGAGCGCCAGTCCCTGCTCGTTAAAAACCAGGTTGATGTCGAGGTCGAATTTGCTGCTGGTCACAGGTAAGGCTTGCTGCGTTAACTGCACATCAGCAACATTAAACTGCGTACTCACTGGCTGAGCGGGCGTACCCTCTACCGTCAGCAGGATCTGAAATAATGGCGCATGAGCCTGACTGCGTGAGAGCTGAAGTCCTTCAATCAGCTGATCCAGCGGTAATTCCTGATTCGCCAGCGCTTGCTGATTGATACTTTTAACGTGCTCAAAATACTCCGTCAGAGTGTCAAATTCCGTCGACACTCGCAGTGGCACGGTATTGACAAAAAAGCCCTGCAACGATTGCAGTCCGCTTTGCAGCCGGTTCTCAACCGGGGTGCCGATGACGATATCCTGGCTATGACGCGGCCAGCTTAACCGATAACAGGGAATGTCCGCCCAGTGCGAAGAAGCTCGCTGTGGTGCTGATCTGCGCCGCATCAAGGTGCAGTAATTCAGCCCAAATCTCACACACCGCCTGCTCGAGGTCGGTTTGCGGGGCAACGTAGTGGTCCTGCTGCGCCCCCGGGTCCACCTCTGGCAGCGCCTTTTTATTAATTTTACCGTTGGCGGTCAGTGGCCAGTGTGGGATCACCCGGCCCAGTTTCGGCACCATGTAGTCGGGTAAACACCCTGCCAGCTCGCTCAGTGCCGCACTGATAAAGTCAGAATGAGCTGCCTCGTCCAGCGCCTCTGCAGGCTGAACATAGGCCACCAGATAGGTGCCATTGGCCCCGCTTTTCGCCAGTACTACGGCACTGTCGATGGCCGCCTGACAGCTCAGCTGCTCGCTTATCTCACCCAGCTCTACCCGGAAGCCGCGAATTTTAACCTGGTCGTCTGCCCGGCCCACAAACGCCAGCGTGCCATCGCTCTGATAGCGCACTAAGTCGCCGGTGCGGTACAAGCGTGTTGAACTGCCCGCCACCTCAGGGTCATAAAAGGGGTTATCAATAAAGCGCTCGGCACTCAGCTCAGGCTGGTTCAGGTAACCTCGTGCCAGCCCGTCACCGCCCAGGTACAACTCACCGGTTGCGCCATACGGCAGCAGCGCCAGCTGGTCATTCAGAATAAACGCCTGGGTGTTGCTGATCACCTGGCCGATCCCCGGCGCATGATCGATTTCCTGAGTAAAACAGGCACAGGTTGAATAAGTGGTGTCTTCCGACGGGCCATAAAGGTTATAGACCCGCTCGCAATGCCCGTCGCGCAGTAACTGATTCACCACGTCGCGACCCAGCGGCTCACCGGCCAGGTTCACGACCCGCACGCCAGCCGGAATGCCCGCCTGCTCCAACAGGGCTTTAATGGCCGACGGCACCGTATTAATCAGGGAAACCTCAACCGGCTGCGTCAGCAGGCTCAGGGCATTGTCGACCAGTACACAGGTGCCGCCGCGAGTGAGGGTGAAAAACAATTCAAACGCTGACAGGTCAAAGTTGATGGAGGTGCTGAACAGCACCCGGGCATAGTCCTCGCGGCTGTAGACCGTATCAGCCCAGCTCAGTAATGCATTGATGTTACGGTGGCTGATCGCCACACCCTTAGGTTTACCGGTCGACCCCGAGGTATAAATGGCGTAGGCCAGATTATCGCCCTGATGTGCCACCGGTTGGTATGCCACGGAGACAGCGGCATCATTCAGCGCAGCCAGACTCAGCGTGTCGGTGGCCAGGCCTTGCAGGATGGCCGGGTTATCGGTGAGGGTCACGACCGGCTTTGCATCGTCAATGATCTGTGCCAGTCGGGCACTGGGATAGCCCGGGTCAAGCGGCAAATAGGCGGCACCGGTTTTCAGGATGGCCAGTATGGCCATCACCATCTCGGCATGTCGCTCAGTACTGACGCCCACCATGCTATCGGCGCTGAGTGAATAGTGTTGCTGCAAGTATGCGGCGATGCGATTGGCACCGGCGTCCAGCTGGGCATAGCTCAGCGTGCGACCGCCGGGCATATCAATGGCGATGGCATCCGGTGTTAGCTGGGCCTGACGGCTGATTTGTTCGTGTAGGCTGAGTTCTGTGTCGTAACTAAGTGGGCTGGCCGAACGCCCCAGCAACCATTGCTGCTCCGCCGGGCTCGAAAATGGCAAGTCTGTTAGTGCACAATCTAGACCATGTTCCCCCAGATAGGCCAATGCTCGCTGATATCTTTGCTCAATGGCATCAATATCAGCCTGAGCAAAGTAACGATGGTTAAAATCAATTTGCAGTTCCAGGTCCGTGTCATTGTTATCCCATACCGTCAGAGTGAATGGGATTTTTTCGGCATTGGCATTGAGGTAATGAAAACGTGCAGCCTTATTTGAAAAGTGAATATCGGCAAAATTCAACGTCAGATAGTTAAAACTAAAATCAAAGAAGCTGCCCTGCTCACCACTGTGTTGCTGGTCTTTGAGGAGCTGGCCCAGTGGGTACTTCTGGTGTCTGTAGGTTGCTTTTTGCGTCTGCGCCACCTGTTTTACCAGCTCACTCATAACATCTACCCCTTGCGTTGAAATCAGCAATGGACTAATGCTGGTAAAGACCGACAGCTTTTGTTTTTGCAGCGCCGTTTTACGGTTGTGGCTCGGATTACCAAACAACAGGGTTGCCTGATTGGTATGCAAAGAAAAGTAGTAAGCCAGTGTTGCCAGCAACACCTGAGCG
The DNA here is from genome assembly GCF_000238295.3 of Pseudoalteromonas rubra. Taxonomy (NCBI): domain Bacteria; kingdom Pseudomonadati; phylum Pseudomonadota; class Gammaproteobacteria; order Alteromonadales; family Pseudoalteromonadaceae; genus Pseudoalteromonas; species Pseudoalteromonas rubra. Next base: position 54,295 of record NZ_AHCD03000040.1, on the reverse strand, counting down.
GCCCCTAACTTATGACAACCTGCATGCGCATGCAAACTATCAAAAACCGTTCTGGAGAGCGGATAAATGGCCCGGGTACTGTGTTGCTGTTCCGTATCACTAAAGTAGCGTTCAGGCAGGCGTTCGCCCTGATAATCGTCGAGATACGCTTGCCAAAATGCCGCGTCTTTTTGATATTTAGCACTCTCACGATAAGTATTATCCAACTGTGCTATCTCATCGAGCGATAACCGGGCATCGTCCTGTGTCTGTTCACCGTTATACAAATCAGCCAGCTGCTGAACCCAGATCGCAAATCCGAAACCATCCATTGCAAGATGATGACTTAAGCCAACATACCAGTGCTGTTGCTGAGATATTTTAAGCAGGAAGCCTCTGGCCAGTTGCGTATCAAACACCGCCTGAGTGCGAGCAAACTGCGTGTCGAGCCAAGCCTTAGCACTGCGCTCGGCGTCTGCTTCGGCACTAAAGTCGATCACTGGCAGGCTATCATCCAGGTCCTGGCTCAGGTAAGCAGTGAATTCCTCTCCTTGCTGACTAATACGCATCTGAAATGCTTCATGACTGTGGATCAGTGCTTGATGTGCCTGTGCCAGTTGGGTGCTATCAATGTTGTCGCACACGATATAGCCGCCAATGTTGTATATAGGACTATCCGGGAAATAGAGCTGATCTAATAGTATATCGCGCTGCGAAGCGGTTAATTGCCATTGAGAATGTTTCATCTTAAGCTCCTACCTCTGCCAGAAAATCGTTTTTGGCGGACTGGTTTAACTGTAATTTGTCGAAGTATTGTGTGTATGAGGTCTGCTCTACGACCTTGCCGCCTTCCATCACAATGACCCTGTCAGCCAGGTCGAAATACTTATCATCGTGCGTAATGGCGATGACCAATTTCTGCTTTGCTTTGAGACTGGGTAAGATACGTTTATAAAAGACTTCTTTGAAAATTGGGTCCTGATCGGCGGCCCATTCATCGAACAAATACACCTGTTTGTCTTCTAAAAAAGCCACCAGCAAAGCGAGACGTTTACGCTGACCATCGGATAACGACACGGTAGAAAAATAACCGTCTTCTATCGTGACCTTGTGGTCCAGATGCAACAGCTTCAGATAATGCTGGATCAGCTCCATCGTCGCGTCATCCAGATCTTTAAGGATTTTTGCGAATAGGTAGTAGTTGGAGTAGATGGCACTAATCCCTTGTCTGTAGCTTTCGATGTTGGCATTGTTTAGTGCCGTATCATCGAAATAAATGTGTCCTTCAACCGCCTGATAGTGCAGCGTCAACAGCTTGCTGAGGGTTGATTTCCCGGAGCCATTCGAGCCAACAATAAAGACGATTTCGCCACGCTTCAGTGTCAGGTCGATTGGGCCAACAGCGAAGCCTGCCTCATCCTGATCACTGGGATAAGCAAATTCGACATTATCGAAGCGCAACGTCTGCCAGCTGGGTACGTCTGAAATCTGATAGTCAATTTGCTCTTCTGGTAGTTCATTGAGCAGCGTATTGAACTTCTTATATGAAATCGTCGCCATCATCATCTGAGGCAAAGCGTTCAGCAAGACTGCGATAGGGCCAGTCACGTACAATAGAGCCATGATCACCGCGACCAGTTCACTATTGCTGATGGAGTGGTAATTCACGAAAATAAAACACAGCGCGCCGATAACAAAGAAACAAATTAAATCACCAAAGTTGATGGTTGATATCAGCACAGATTGCGCGGCTTTCTCATTTTTAAGGATGTTCTTTTCGTTGCTCAGCAAAGCGTCCTGATGAAAATAAGCCCGCTTTTGCGCATCGAGCTTGAGCTCCTTTGCACCAGAGAGCAAACCATTCACCCCCTCCTGAATTGCATCCCGGTATTCTCGTGAACGCGTCAGCAGCTTATTGCCAAAATACATGGGGACTTGATACGCCAGGATGCCAAACGCAATGGCGATCATCACCATTTTAAATACTTCATCATTGAGATAAACCAGAAAGCCCAGCATACCAACCAGCGTCACCAGATTAATCAGCAATAAGGGTAATGCGCGTGCGCCATTAACGATCCTTGGTACATCCAGGTTCACTGAAGCAACCAGTTTAGACGAACCCATTTTCTCAATGGCATACAAAGGCGTTCTGGAAATTTTATCGTAAAAACTTACTCTGAGTTTTCTGGCAACATCCGTTGCAACCCGCTGTAGTAATATCTCTGACAGGCTTCTCATGATCAGAATGAATGTACAGGCCAGGAAAAACAACGCCGCCAGTTTATAGTTTGCCACTTCCAGCAACCCATATCGTGCATGGGGTACTTCAGCCAACTGCAATCCGGGTGTCGGGCTCTCAATACTCATCAGTACAAAGGGAATGAGCCCCGAATATAAAATCCCTGAAATGGCCCCCAGCAATACCGAGATAAACACACGGTTAGGGTAGCTCTCACTAAATAGTTTTAATAAATTCACGGTTTACTCCTGCCCTTTATTCGGGGTTAGCGTTAGCTTACGAGATGCCTCTGTGGGTGATTCAAATGACACATACTGTCCCTGGGCAAACAAGGTGATCATGTCATCATAATGCGCGCTGGCGACCTGGCCTGACTGCCCGGTGGAGTTCATAAACTGATAGCGCCCGCCCATATCAATCACCTGTCTGAACCCGGCACCATAGTTCTGAATAAAGCCATTGTCTTTTTCGTAAAAACCTGCCGCGACATTGACCGTATTAGTCGCACCGCCGGTCGCCATTTCTCGTGAGAACACCTTATTGAGGTGCTTCACCTTGCCAAACGGCATATGGTCATAGCGAGTCGTCTGAAACTTACCCCATTGCCAGTTATCTATTTCATCACCCTGTAACTTACTATTCAGGATTAGCGTTCTGTCCAGTGCCGAGAGTAATACTTCTTCACAGGACTCCGTTTCTATCGTATTGGTGTCGTCACATAACGGGGAGTTTTTCGCCAGCAGCTCAGCCAGCTGGTCGTAACTTACTCTGCCACGCAGACCCAGTAGCTGGCGTGTTGCCGCTTTCTCATTCCATGCCGGGATAAGCTCATCATTGAGTAAGACTCGGTAAATTTGCCTAGCCCAGGTATAAAATACAGTCGCGGCAATGCTGTCGCTGTGCGCCTCTCCTTGCCAGGCTTTCAGGTGGTCGAGTGCTTCTTGTTGCCACAGGTCTTCAGCGACAACCGTTTCCATCACGGCTTTTAACTTGCTCACCGTCAGGTCTTTAACATCCATTTGCATTTGTCTGATGTATTCCAGATCCAGTGACTGGGTATTCAGTAACTGTTCAATGCGCTCTGCTCGGGCAGGATCCGCAAAGCTGGAAGAAATATGATAAGGATAACCCGATTCGACATTCCGATTGTTGGCATTGATGATGTAACCACGTGGTGGATTAAACTCACTAGGCATCTCATCTTTGGGAATGAACCCTTGCCATACATCTCCCTCAGCACCCCGTTTAGTTGGTAAAATACCTGTGCCACGCTCCCGAACCGGAATATTACCCGCGCCGGTAAAACCGATGTTATCTTGCTTATCTGCATAAAACAGATTCAGGCTGGGTGATGCGATTTTATCCGCTGCCTGCTTGAACTGCTGCCAGTTTTGGGCATGATTAATGTGAAAAAAACCTTCATAGGTGGTGTCTTGTGCCTGCAATGCCGTCCAGCGCAGAGACACTGCCTGAGGCAAACCAGCTTTACTGATCACGGGACCGGTCAGCGTTTCTTTGATCTTCAGTTCAACATCCCGATAGGTGGGTTTAAGCAGACTCGGAAAATCACTTTTCACCTTGATATATTCAGTGCGCTCTGTAAAAGGTAGCCACTGTTGCTGGTAGCGATACAGCGTGGGGTCTTCCGGATGGATTTGCTCCATCACAAGGTCTTGCAGATCAGCCTCCATATTCGTGCCGCCCCAGGCAATATGATTGTTCTGACCAAACACAATGACAGGTAACCCGACTAAACTCATGCCCTGCAACTGAGAGTCTGGTAATTGCTGCGATACCGCATACCATAAAGAGGGAATTTGCAGACCCAGATGCGGGTCATTGGCCAAGATGGCACTGCCAGACGCACTTTTTTCAGCAGAAACCACCCAAGCGTTACTGCCTATGTGTTTACCGCCAATCTTATAATCCGTTTCCAATTGCTTAATCGTATGGTGTAACCCGGATAAGCTGGCGACCTGCCCATCGTCCAGGGACTCTGACGGTGCCAATTCAGACCCAAAGAACTCAGCAAACAAGGGTTTGGGTAACGTTTTTAATGCCACACTACGCTGGATTTCTTCCTCCAGGTTACCCGACATGCTGAGAGAGAACATTTTCATCCATGCCAGTGAATCTTCAACACGCCATGGCGCTGGCGTAATCCCCAGCAGAGTAAACTCAACCGGCAGTGTGGGCTGCTGACTCAGAAAGTCATTAACTCCAGCTGTATAAGACTGTAATGACGACAAAGCCTGCTCAGACAAATAGGTTTTGCTTTGTTCAGCTACCTCATAGAGCCCAAGCGTGCGGACCCATACGTCATAATTCACGCTCTCTTTGCCAAACACCTCACTCAACGTGCCAGCACTGAGTCGGCGTTGTAACTCCAGCTGCCACAACCTGTCTTGTGCATGCAGATAACCCATAGCAAAATAAACATCTGCCATTGAATCCGCCTCAATATATGGCACACCATGTGCGTCGCGCGTTACCGTTACCTGTTCCTGGACAGCAGCCGAGACCGTATTTGACCCCGCTTGCGGTAAAGCTGAAATGACCTGTTGCTGATATGCCACGTAAGCACACAATACCGACGGTGCCAAAATAAAGGTGCCAAACCGGCACAACAGAGGATGTCGTGTAAACCAATTTCTTATTTGCATGTATTCACTACCAACAGAAGTTTGAGATCTCATGCATGAGATCATTGCTACTGATTAAAACAAGGTTTAAGGTCGGAATGAGTCTCACGCTGACATCGACCGGATGTGCGTCAGCGTGAAGTCATTGTCAATTCAAGCTTGAGGCAAGGCCTTCCTGCTCAGAGGCAATCACCTGATGGCTTTCCACAAATGCTTTAATGTCAGCCATTAACAGCGAGCGTCTGCCCTCCTCTGAGATATAAACGCCTTCTCTCATATCTGCAGAGCCCAGGTTGTATCCCTTCTCAAACGCCCATTCAATGATGCTCAAATCAATATTCATACCTTCACTCCACCGCTTGTAAACTGCGCTTTAAATTTATTCTGCTGTGCTGTGCGTCGATTTAAGACTTCACACCAGAGCGATTACTTAGTATGGTTCACATGGTGCATCGATAACCCTTGAGTGTATACCTGTTAGATCTACCAACTAAGGTGTTCACCACTAACCTTAAGTGCAGTAAAAGGTTCCTAACCCTATGAATAAGCTAAAATTAGATCAGCTGATGCTGGCTAACGTGAACAGTCGAAAAGGGCTGAATTCTGAAACATTTGAGTACACCTCTTTATTCTTATCCTCTGTGACGCCCGATCCACACAATGCACGATTTCTGCCAGCCAAGTTCATGGAAGATGATCATGCAAGACAATTCACGTCACGCTGGCTCACCAAGAACCAGTTAGTTGAAATGTATGATGCGAAAGACCATGTACTAATAGGAAAGAACTGTATTGTAAACTGCTTTGCCTACGGCACGGCGCAGTGGAAAAAAGCGAACCAAACGCTGGAGTCCGTACTCGAACTCGCCGAAAACATCTCTGTTGCCGAGGTGATTCAGGTGCCGACCGTCTATCCATTAGAAGACGGCCAGTATCAAATACTTACTGGACATCGACGTTTTTTTGCCATGGTTTACAGCAACGGCTATGACTCAAGCGCCCAGTTTAAAGTGTATGACGCCAAACCACTGCTATCAAAAGTTAAACAGTTTCAGGAGAATGCCAGCAGAGACGACCTGCCTCAGTATGGCAAGCTCCAGGCTTTTCTCAGCGCGATGCAAGAATTAGAAAGCCTCAGTCAGGCAAGATTAAAAGTCGGTGAGAAAAAGCTAACGGTCAAAGAAATGGCAGCTAACTTAGGTATCTCCATGGGGAGCTTTGATAACTACAACGTCCTTACCCGCTATAAATGCGTGATTCAGGCATATGAACAGGGACTGGTCACGCTGCCTTTTATCAACGTTAAAAAAATCGTTAAACAGGTTGAGAATGACTATTACAGCGAGTTTGATAAAACCCTGCTAACCGTGACAGACAAAGCCGAGATCAATAAACGGATCCATGCCAAACTCACTGGGCAAAAATTGACGACCAAACCTAAGACAAAGGCGTTCAGGGTGAAACCCATTCAGCATGTGGAAACAATTAAAATGCTCCTGACCCACAACATAACAGAATTAGTGAATGAGGTAGATTGGCAGGCTGTGGACTGGAACAATCGAAAAGCCGTAACGGACACCCTGGCTAAAGTCATTGAGGTGCTGGACAGTAAAAGTAAAAAAACTGAAAGCTGATACTTTCAGAACATGCAATGACGCATCTTGCGCGAAACGTGACGTTTCTTTTGGCATCATTTTCAGGCTAAGAATGATTCGTGTATCGCAATAGTGCTCCCTGCCTTTGTTAAATACTGATGGTCGCTTAGCGGCCTTCGAAGCTGCCCTACCAAGATATTGTAAGAAATTATATATTCACCGCTACCACAACCTGCCCACCAGGCCATTCAATAAAGCAGAACAATCACATACCAATCAAGAACTTAAGAAAGCACACTTTACCTAAGCACTTTTTTAACATTGGCCGACATTGAAAACAACACTTGTAAATTAAAAAAGCCTTTCCATCTTTATGTTGAGTTTTTAAATGACTATAGATATAGTCTGAACGCTTGACATATTCCTAATAACAACAAATTCAGGACAATGAACGAAGTCAGCTTCTCTAGAACAGTTAAATCGATCACACTTGGATCCTGGAAACTTGACCCAAAGCGGCAGGTGCTCACTGACGGCGACATCGAAAAAGAACTCGAACCGCTGCTGTTTCGCATCATTAGTTATTTGATCTTAAATTCAGACACTATCATCACCCGACAAAATCTGGTGGACGACGTCTGGTGCCAAAAATATGTTGATGATAATGCAATAAACCGGGCCATCTCTGAACTCAGAAAAACCCTGAAATCAGAGAACCAAAAGGGCATTATCGTTAAAACTCACTATAGAAAAGGCTACAGCTTAGCCATAGAGCCATTTGTTGAGTACCACAAAACTGAATCAGCTGACAAAGCTAAACCCAGCCCTGCGGTAACAACCGACTTAAAAGCTAAAACAACACCAGCGGAACAACCAACAAAGCGGAAGAAAACGCCATGGGTTTTGGGTGCTGTTGCCAGTACCCTGGCAGCCAGTATCAGCCTCGCATTTATTAGCCAGGACAATGCGCAGCGCGACGTGTCAGTTAGCCCTATAGAAAAGCAAGTACAGGAAACGGTATTGTCCTGGGTCAACGGCAGGTATACCAGGCCAAATATCTCTCCCAATAAGAACTTCGTTGCCTTCTCAATTATTCAAAAGAATAGCCAGAATTATTCCCTGGTGGTAAAAACGCTGCAAACAGGTCACGAAAAGCGCCTGGCAGAAGAAGGAACAAACTACTTCCCTATCGGCTGGTCAGCAGATTCTAATAAAGTGTTCTATCGGGCCATTAACAATGAGCAATGCGAAGTGTGGCTGATCAACACCAGCTTTGACGGGACAAATAAATATTTGTTTGATTGTAGCTTGCAAGGCTTCACTGGTGCGGGTGTCAGCGATGGCAGACTGATTTATTCAAAGAGCGGTTATCGTAACAGAGATGAACTCGCCGCGCTTGCCAGCCGTGATATAGAAACAGGCCAGGAATTTCAAATTACATCACCAAATTTGAATTCATATGGGGATAGGTTTCTGACTTACATCTCTGATATGGAAGTTATTATTTTTGAAAGGCATCACTACCAGGGCAGTGAGCTATACATGACGGACCTGGACGGTGGTAATCAGGTCAAACTACATGATACCGATAATCGGATCTGGACCTTATCTTATGAAAAGAAAATTAATTCTTTGATTTGGTTAGATAATGTTGAAAATATTTTGTTTACTTATTCACTCGATAAGAAAACCATTACTTCAGCGGTTAAACTGCCAAATAATGTTAAATATGCCAGTAATCAGCCGCTATCTCACGATGCCTTACTTGCAGTAACCTATCCATTTTTACAGGATATATATAAATTAAGCACAGAGGGCGGCGAGCTGCAGCCTTTAGTTAAAAGCGAATATGATGACGTGCAGGCTTCAGACTTTGAAGACAGTGTGATTTTTTTGCGTCAGGAAGGTGGACTGCGCTCCATTTATCGAACTTTGCCTGATGGCCGGCACGAACCGCTTGCGCTTGAGGCGTCGACTTATGAATCAATTCATTATAGTGCGCAAAGACAAGAGCTATTACTCCACTACAAAGACAGGCTCGAAATCTATGATAGTAACACCTTGACGCTGACAGGCTCTATCAAGGTTGATGGCACCATAGTGTCGGCTGAATACCTTGGAGAAAATAACATCGGGTATACCGTTGTGGATGCAAGAACATTGAGAGGGAAAGCTTTTATGCATTCTCTGGATTCGGATAAGAGCATTCCATTACCGATTGAACGGCCACTGTGGTTTGGACAACTTGATAGTCAGTTTTATGCGAGTTTGTCATCACATGATGAAGTGTCTTTATACAATATCAATACAGGTGAAAAGACTGACAGAATTGAGCTGTCAAAAGCCAAATATAAGCACTCGATTGCTGCGGGTAACGGATCCTTGTATCACTCGGACGGTGAAACCGTCTTTAAGATTAATTTTGGCCATACAGAGCCCAGGCAGGAAATATACAAAATTGACAGCTCCAGCTATGTCATAGACAGAATCAGTTTTTCTCAAAAAACCAATGCACTTTACCTGGATATTATTGAAGTCGTTGAAAATCAGCTGGTCAAAGCACAAATCACCCCTACTAAATAATCTGGCGTACCGGGGAGGACACCTCCCCAGCCGGGAACTTTGATAAGCAACATTATGACACTCGCCAGTCATCGTCATTAGATCAGGTTGTTGATAATGCACTTTACGATGGCCTGTTGCCTGTTTGTGCTATCTGTTTTTACAATGCAATTAGACAAATGGAAATTCACTGTGCGCTCAGAGATACCTAGTATCTGGCTGATCTCCCATGACGTCTTGCCTTCACAAGCCCACATCAAGCAGTCTTTTTCACGTTTTGTAATATGTAACTTTTTATCCCGGCAGCGCAATGCAGCCTGAAGCAAATAAGGTGAAATAATCGTCCAGCACCAGTCAACAAACTCAATACTCTTCTGCTGGCAAAAGCTTTCAGGGATATCGAACACTAAGCCCCCGTAAATACCTGTCACACCACGCATAGGCATCACATACACCTGGCCTTGCTGGTTGCTATGATTAAGTATACTGTGTAGCGGCAGCAAGCGAATACCTGACTTACAGTGTTCATAGATCGCAGCATCTGACATTTCATTCGCCAGCTCAGCAGAAATCTCACCATAGACTTTCTCTTCATATGAGGAGGCAGATACCGGACAAAAGTCGATAAAGCCCAGGCAGTTATAGCCTGATTCCTTTGAAATGGACTTCAACGTATTTGTTAGTTCTTCAGCGATGTTTACTTCCTCAAATTTAGCAATCATCTGTTTTATTTCGTGTTGTGTGTCAAACAGGCCAAGGGTCGTATTTTGTTGCATTGTTAGCTCCTCAATTTGCGCCAAGTAAGCAGAGAATGTTCATTCATTTGATAGCACTCATATTGCCTCAGCAAATGCGTGCAATCAAATCACAAAGAAAACAAATATAACTAATAAAAACATAAGCTTAACTCCGTTTATTATTGCGAAATACCGGCTATATATTGATTAATACCACCCTACGGAGGGTCCCGTAACGTCTGCCATCACAACTTATTTGCTACTAATTTTTCCCACTTTACATACACACTAGTTGCGCCATAAATTCTGACCTTTTGAGCACGAGATTCTGCCAAACTGCGTTTGTTATGCAGGTCAAATCAACAGGCCAAATACGCATAGTGAAATGAGGGAGAAACACGCTAACTGTGGTAATTAAAAACCTGGCTTAATCAAGATGGTGTGAATAGCAGTCGCAACGCTGAGCGCTGGCTCAGGAAAAGTCTGAGTATTGCAAACTTAGGTCAACCGAACATACCCACATTAATAATCCGGCGGCGGCATGCACATACGAGATAATGATTCGAACAAAGTATATTGCACTACGCAAAGTTGCAGATCGAATGGATTTGCAGCCGGAGATCCGGCTGGATAAGTGGTTCAGTTGAGTATGTGGTTCGATTGGCTTTGCGATTCGATTGGCTTTGCGATTCGATTGGGTTTGCATTCGCCAGCTCAGCAGAAATCTCACCATAGACTTTCTCTTCATATGAGGAGGCAGATACCGGACAAAAGTCGATAAAGCCCAGGCAGTTATAGCCTGATTCCTTTGAAATGGACTTCAACGTATTTGTTAGTTCTTCAGCGATGTTTACTTCCTCAAATTTAGCAATCATCTGTTTTATTTCGTGTTGTGTGTCAAACAGGCCAAGGGTCGTATTTTGTTGCATTGTTAGCTCCTCAATTTGCGCCAAGTAAGCAGAGAATGTTCATTCATTTGATAGCACTCATATTGCCTCAGCAAATGCGTGCAATCAAATCACAAAGAAAACAAATATAACTAATAAAAACATAAGCTTAACTCCGTTTATTATTGCGAAATACCGGCTATATATTGATTAATACCACCCTACGGAGGGTCCCGTAACGTCTGCCATCACAACTTATTTGCTACTAATTTTTCCCACTTTACATACACACTAGTTGCGCCATAAATTCTGACCTTTTGAGCACGAGATTCTGCCAAACTGCGTTTGTTATGCAGGTCAAATCAACAGGCCAAATACGCATAGTGAAATGAGGGAGAAACACGCTAACTGTGGTAATTAAAAACCTGGCTTAATCAAGATGGTGTGAATAGCAGTCGCAACGCTGAGCGCTGGCTCAGGAAAAGTCTGAGTATTGCAAACTTAGGTCAACCGAACATACCCACATTAATAATCCGGCGGCGGCATGCACATACGAGATAATGATTCGAACAAAGTATATTGCACTACGCAAAGTTGCAGATCGAATGGATTTGCAGCCGGAGATCCGGCTGGATAAGTGGTTCAGTTGAGTATGTGGTTCGATTGGCTTTGCGATTCGATTGGCTTTGCGATTCGATTGGGTTTGCGATTCCGTTGAGTAGGTGATTCCGTTGAGTAGGTGATTCCGTTGAGTAGGTGATTCCGTTGAGTAGGTGATTCCGTTGAGTAGGTGATTCCGTTGAGTAGGTGATTCCGTTGAGTAGGTGATTCCGTTGAGTAGGTGATTCCGTTGAGTAGGTGATTCCGTTGAGTAGGTGATTCCGTTGAGTAGGTGATTCCGTTGAGTAGGTGATTCCGTTGAGTAGGTGATTCCGTTGAGTAGGTGATTCCGTTGAGTAGGTGATTCCGTTGAGTAGGTGATTCCGTTGAGTAGGTGATTCCGTTGAGTAGGTGATTCCGTTGAGTAGGTGATTCCGTTGAGTAGGTGATTCCGTTGAGTAGGTGATTCCGTTGAGTAGGTGATTCCGTTGAGTAGGTGATTCCGTTGAGTAGGTGATTCCGTTGAGTAGGTGATTCCGTTGAGTAGGTGATTCCGTTGAGTAGGTGATTCCGTTGAGTAGGTGATTCCGTTGAGTAGGTGATTCCGTTGAGTAGGTGATTCGGTTGAGTAGGTGATTCGGTTGGATAACAGAAAATGACACCAGGCTAAACAAAAACAGTTAGTTACTCATCGCGCCTGAAACTAGTTAACAGGCGTAAACGTTCCAGAGTTTGCGCATGCTCTCGCTACTCTGTCGGTTCGATCTATTTAAATCAACATGGATTTTCCAACAATGAAAAGGGTCCACAGCTTAAAAGTGGACCCATATGAGAAGCACGAATGCACGTGAAAAATGGCTTTATCAACGGCATACCAGCAGTACATGCGTTAACTGCCACAGAGTATACCTAAGGGTTATAAACAGGCCTGTATTGACTGATGCAGGGCAATGCTGCCCTCGCTGATGGTATGCTGCAACTGACTATATTCTTCTTTCTTTAGCTTCATTGAGACCAACAGACTGTTTTTTGCAATATCGTCCACCCTGACCTCAATAGGCCGTTCATCCGAGCACAACCATAAACGAGTCTTTGCTTGTATCTCACGGGCAAACTTCATACTTTCAATTTCTTGCTGCTCGAAGTAATGAGCGCCAAAAACTCGGTTACTTTGTACTCTCAGCAACAACTCGCCGGGTGCGAACACTTTACCGGGCACGACATTTGGATTTATATAGTCAACGTACCCGTTTTCGTTAGAGATCAGTGCTTTGGTTTTTTTACTGTCCTCAGAGAAATATTGAAGCATCATCTTTTTTTTGGCTACTTCACTGCCAACCTCAATAGCCAGCTCGACAACACGCCCATTCTCCCTGGAGTAATGATACTCACTGGCAGGCTCTTGCAATACCAGATTACCTGAAACAGACTGTAATCCGGCTCCCATTGCTAATACGAGATAGGATCCCATCAATTTATCAACTCCTGTTACGCTTTATACTCTAATTAACCAGTGATATTTTTAGGGTTAATAAATCCTACCTGAGTAATACTATGCGTATCTGTACCACCCGCAATAAACTTAGTCTGGCGATTATCTTTGATTTCTTTATTAGTAAGTTCTTTTAGTTTTTTTGTTTTAAGTTTAAGCATCGTGGCAATCTCTATTTAATGTTTATCTAATTAATTTTTAAAAGTTAAACACCGTTGTGGTGATGCAACTATCATTGACCAGCGACGCCAAAAAACCTAGTTATGAAACATTATTCTTAGAGATAACAAAACAACATAAACCACTGTTTTTTATACATATAAAAACTTATTACCCAGACCTTTTTGCATAGTAAGCTTTGTATTGGCCGATACTGAAAAAAGAGCAGAAAAAGCGAGCGAAGTCACGTATCAACACACAAAGAAACAAGCAAAATACAGAAAGAGCAAGCATGAAAAACCAGTTGAAAACAAAGTAAAGCCTACCATTTAAAAACCAGACCAGACAAAACCCACCCAAAATCAAAGGCGAGACAAAATAATAAAAGTATAAACACACTTAAATCAGGCGTTTTAAAATAAAAACGCTGGAAATAACCGAGCCCAGCGACACATGACAAAGTACATCACTTTCCGAACCGGTTAACTTTGTGCGTATTTACACATTCGAACCAAACGAAAGGAACAGATAGCATGTTCGACTCATGCTTGAAAACTGGGGTCAATGATCTCAATGAAACAGCCATCATGTGAAATGAACCTCCAGCCTGACAAACATTTACAGTGCGCTTCTCAGTTCGCCTTCTGGCATTAATTTACAACTGCTGAATTTCCGTCTTCGTTTAAGGCAGGTCAGGGCCTGACTTAACGTCTAATGCAACCCCTCCCATGTAATTACAAGCTCTAGCTATGTCGAATCGACTCCTATGCCGGATTGGTTCCTGTGTCCGGGGGATTCAGGTGCCGGGGGATTCAGCTGTCCAGGTGCTTCAGCTGTTGAGGTGATTCAGCTGTTGAGGTGATTCAGATGTTGAGGTGATTCAGATGTTGAGGTGATTCAGATGTCGAGGTGATTCAGATGTCGAGGTGATTCAGATGTCGAGGTGATTCAGGTGCCGGGCCGTTGCGGATATCGGGGTAGTTCAGAGATTGGCTTGAGTCCAGGCTCAGGTCCAGATGCAGGTTTATAGCTGGTACCTTTCATAGATATATTTGATATCCCTGAAATGGAAGAAGCAATGGTTGAAGGGTATGGTAAATATGTTGATGGCGACGTGACATTTGAAAACTAACAAATTGCTCAAGAGTGACGGTTAGGCTTTGATACTTTTGGTTCGGTGAAGTGCAGGGAGTACGTGGCTTTGCTCATGTTGCTCGGAGTTAGTCGCACCATAGCAAAGCGTTATAGCTCAGGAGAAAGTCATGTCTGGAGCGTCCATATATGTCACTTAAAAAATTGATGGCATTAACTGCCAAAGGAGAGTGTAGTGCATGAAGTAATAAGTAAGTTAAAACCGCTGAGTATCAAAGAAGTCTTTTTTGGTGCAAGTGGTTTTAATATTGTTGATGGATCTTCGATTAATAAACTCCAGTTAGGCTACAGTATTGACCCTGATGGTAACGACTTAACTGGTATGAACGAAGGGGATTGGCAGGATAGTTGGGTTGTTATAGGGACTGATACTGAAGTCGGAGATCCATTCTTCGTAGATATAAGTGAGTCATCGTTGCCAGTTTATACCGCAATGCATGGAAATGAATATTGGGAACCTGAGCTAGTTGCAACTTCTTTAACTTCTTTCTTAGAGTTACTTTCTTATCTGCATGGATTAAGTTGTACTAGCTCAGACTTGACCTGACAGTTACCCGTTTTTCAATCGGTGACTGTCAGCCTAGATTTGGGCTAAATTCTTTTCAACCCAGATCGATTTCCCATCTAATAATGTTTCAAGCGGCGTTCTTCCGCAGCATTTTTTACCTTGATGAGTTCGGTCATTATTGTAGTAATTTATCCACTCGTCCAGGTCCTTTTGGAGCTCTTCCAGAGAACTGTACAATTTTTTGCGAAATGTCACTTGGTAAAACTCTTGAAGTATCGTTTTGTGGAAGCGTTCGCAGATACCGTTTGTCTGCGGCGACATCGCTTTGGTTGTAGTATGGTCTATGTCGTTGATCGCTAGGTAAAGCTGGTAGTCATGGTGCTCAACCTTACCGCAGTACTCAGTTCCCCGGTCTGTGAGGATCCTTAACATGGGCAGCTCATGCTGCTCGAAGTAGGGTAAAACTCTATCATTCAGTAGATCTGCTGCTGTGATCGGTGTTTTAGTGGTGTAGAGCTTTGCAAAAGCGACTTTACAATATGTATCAACAAAAGTTTGCTGATATATACGGCCAACTCCCTTTAGGTTTCCGACATAAAAAGTGTCTTGTGAACCAAGGTATCCGGGGTGCTCAGTTTCAATTTCGCCGCAGGCTTCATCGTCCTGTTTTTTCTTCTCAAGGGCTGTTACCTGGGACTCTGTGAGAATGATACCTTCTTGCGCGACTTTAGCCTCTAGTGCTTTCAGACGTTTTTTAAAGTTTTCCAAGTCATGGCGCAACCAAATTGACCGCACACCACTGGCAGAAACAAACACGCCTTGTTTTCTCAACTCATTGCTGGCTCTGACTTGCCCGTGAGCCGGAAATTCAAGCGCGTAGGTGCAAACTGCTTTTTCAGTTTCTTCATCTACGCGATTCTTCAGGTTTGGTGCTCTACGCGATTTATCGATGAGTGCATCAATACCGCCTTCATCAACGAGCTCTTGATAACGATAAAATGTATCTCGCGAAACCCCCATCATTTTGCAGGCTTTAGATACGTTTCCAAGCTCTTCAGCCAGGTTGAGCAAACCAGCTTTGTGTTTAATGATTGGATTGTTAGTATGTAACATGAGAGTTACTCCTTAGTTGTTTTGAACAAAGATTCGACACCTTTATCAAAACGGGTAACTCTCAATTTTTCAAATCGAAATGTCAGGTCTAGTCGGAACTAATTCAGCTGAGTAAATTTGGTTAGGCTTCCCGATACAGCATGGTCTCTTCGGGATCCCCATCGAAGTGGTTCTGGTGTATTCATACAGCTCTATCTGGACATGTTCCTTCCACTCAATTTGGTGGTCTTGTACGCTTTAAGAACACGCACACGGCCCTCCCAAAGTGTACAAAGACTGACTATCGAACTTTAAAGTGTCACCTCAGGGCAGATAGGTCATTGCTGCTTTTTTACATCGTGTAAAGTGTACCGTGGATACGTTTGAGGCGATTGGCTACCCGGCTTTATAGCCAACCGACTGTGCAATGGCTTTTACTAACTGGCCAATCATATGCATTAATGAGCTTAAGGTTTAGGGATTTGTTGTGGTATCTACTTGTGTAATGCTATGTGTATCTATTTGTTGGGCAGCCCCGCCAGCGACAAGCTGCGTTTTACCAAGCGCCAGCTGCTCTTTTACAGTAAGGTTTTTTAACTTTTTGGCTTTCAACTTAAGCATGACCAGATTTCCCGTTGTTATCGCTATTTAGCTCTATCGTTTTCACCTTCGTGGTGACATGTTTAACCTTAGCGAATACCTTAGAAATACACTAATTATCAAACCTTATCGTTTTTCATAACAATTACCAGCAACCAATTGATTTAAAATGAAATAAAAATAAAAACACCGATTTTAAGACACATAACATTCAAAAAAGCTGCTCTTTCACAGCGTTTACCCTATGTTGAGGTGGTGGTTAAATCTGAAACCACCGCGTTTTTTCCTCAATACATAGTGCCGCAGAAACAAAAAAGGCGCCTGTTAGTGTGATTGCAATTTCACCATGCGCTTGTACTCGTTATGCCATACCTGCAGCTTTTAAATAGAGTAAAGGAAAGCGACAATGTGACGCCTAATGACCCGGCAGGCGCAATATCAGCACTGTATCAGGGAGGTGGACTTCTCCGTCTCACTGAATTACTTTCGCAACTATGGGTGAATGGACCATTGGATTGAGGTGTCTCGAGGCGCACGAGACAAAAGGCATAAAAAAATCCGATACCAGAATGCTGATATCGGATTATTTATTCAGTATTCAACGCTTGTCTGTGAGTACTGGCAGGAGAGGCTCAGGCACTCACAACTCGCAAGCGAGTACAGTCATTATTATTGCATCTCGTCGCTAAATTGCAGCGTTGGACGTACAACTTCAGCATCAGACTCCAGCGCACCTAACAGGGCTAGGAAGTTCTTATTCACCACTGACATAGTGATATTTTGCTTCTGCTGCGGCTCAACCTCACCGGTCACCTCTGCAACCGTCACGGCTTTCAATACCAATAACGCAGCATCACCACTGTTTAGCTCAACCAGGGCAGACTGCGTCTGCTCACTATCAGGGTGTGCCAGTTTAAATGCCTGTTGAACGATTTCTGGCGCAACGGTAAAGCTCTGGCGTTTTAGAGCTGCTTCCGTTTGTACTTCTGTTGATTCAGCCGCTGCGATTTCGCTCAGTGCTTTACCGTCTTCTAGCTGTGCATATAAGGTGTTAGCTTTCTCTTTGATTAGCTCAGACGCTTTTTCATTCTCAAGACGCGTTTTGATCTGTACTGTAACCTCTTCCAGAGGCTTCACGGTGGCTGGTTTGTGATCCAGAACACGGACAACAACAATATGCTCATTCCCCGCTTCCAGCACTTCTGAATTCACTCTGTCTTCGATCAATTCAGGTGTGAAAATAGCGTTCGCGATGCTTGGGTCATTTAACGGAGCTGGCAACGCCATGCGTGATACCAGTTCAGTACTCTTCAATTCGATGTCTGCAACAGCTGCTGCATCGTCTAATGAATCTGCCACTTCAAACGCCAACTCTGCGATTTGCGATTGTTTCTCATAAAATGCATTGGCTTTTGCGGTGCTTTCCAGCTCAGCACGCAATTCACTAGCCAACTCTTCAAACGCTTTTGACTGCTGCGCTTGTAAGTCAGTCAGCTGGATGATATGGAAACCAAACTCGGTTTCAACCACTGGAGAAAAATCACCGACGTTAGCAAGTGCAAATGCGGCCTCTTCAAACTCAGGCTCCATCATGTCACGCTCAATCCAATCCAGATCACCACCTACTTCTGCAGACGCAATATCGTCAGATTCAGCTGACGCGAGCTCAGCAAAATTTTTGCCTTCTTGTAATTGCTGGTATAAAGCATCCGCTTTTTGTTTTGCCGCTTCGGCATCTTCAGCACTTTCAATCAGGATATGTGCTACACGACGGCGCTCTTCTTCCAGATACTGAGCCTGGTTCTCTTCATAGTAAGCACGAACTTGCTCATCTGTCACAGGCTCATCCAAAGTAACATCGTCAGACTTCAGCTCAAGGTACTGCAATGCAATTTGCTCTGGCGCCTGAAACTGCTCCTGATTAAGCTCATAATAGTCAGAAATTTCTGCTTCAGTCACAGCCACTTCACCTTTCACGGTCTCTTTGCTCAGCAGCATGTAGTCGATGTCACGTGTTTGCTGTTGCAGTGCCAGTGTCTGCTTCAGTTCATTATCTAAAACGAAATCTGAGCCAGCAACCGCTGAAACCAACTGGTTACGAGTCATTTCTTCACGCATATACTCACGGAAACTATCTGGCTGGAAGTTCATCTGGCGGATCAGCTGCAAATATCTGTCATTGCTAAATTCGCCACCTAACTGAAAGTAAGGCAGCTCGAAAATCGCTTCCTTAACCTGTTCATCACTCACTCTCAGTCCTAATTCAATGGCTAACTGGTTTTGTAGTTCTTGTTGTACCAGACGGTCAATCACGCCACTGCGGATCTGAGCCATGTATGCAGGATCTGCTGAAATTTGTGTGAAATACTCACCAAACTGACGCTCCAGACGTGCACGCTCATTTTCATAAGCGCGGGAAAATTCCATTTGCGTTATCTTGACTCCATTTACTTCTGCTACGGCCTGCTCTGTGGTTTGACCTAGGTAACCACCGATCCCTGCCAACGCAAAAGACAAGATCACTACACCAAGAATAATTTTGGCTGCCGGGCCTTGTGAGCCTTCTCTAATCTTTTCTAGCATTTATTCTATCTCTTATCTAAGTCAAAGCACGCTCAGTACTTTGGGTTTATCTGCGTACCCAGAACCGCTGAATGTGACACACCAGCGTCCTGTCTCTGTACCTATTAATATGGATAAGCGCGGCGATTGCAAGCATCTATGTGCAGACTATCGAAGCGCGTATGTGATGTATCACGCTTAGCTTCATCTCCATTAGCCTCGCCAATATACGGCATTATCCAGCTGATATAAAAAAAGCGTATCTTAGCAGATACGCTTTTTATCTTGAAGCTTATCTGGCCCAATCACACTATTTTAACATAGGTCGTTGGGCAGACTGAGCGAAATCTGCTTAGTTTACCGCGTCTTTCAAAGCTTTACCGGCTTTGAAAGATGGGATGTTAGCTGCAGCGATTTCGATTGCCGCACCAGTTTGTGGGTTACGACCCGTACGTGCTGCGCGCTCACGCACTGAGAAAGTACCAAAACCGACTAGGGCAACTGAGTCACCGTCTTTTAGCGCACCAGTTACTGACTCAATGAATGAATCCAGAGCACGACCAGCAGCCGCTTTAGAAATATCAGCATCAGCTGCGATTTGATCGATTAATTGAGATTTATTCACAATATCATCCTCTTACATTGTTATTATCAAGAGCGATGAGGGCTTACCACTAACATCACTTTTGTAGTTAACTCAGAGAAATCTGACGATTCTCTATTTCATCTAATGTCTCAAAGCCTAGTAACCACGGGGGTTGTGGGCTACCAGGCTAATACAGTGCTTAAGTTAGCATACCATGTAGATTTGAAAACCCTTTTTACGCACTTTTATATACTTTTTCTGCTTTAGCCAACCGACTTTTGCGACTCAACCGTAAAACTGTCTACTGGATGAGCGAGTGCCAGAGATAAAACATCGTCAATCCAGCTCACAGGGTGGATTTCAAGGCCTTCCAGAACATTCTGCGGGATCTCTTTAAGGTCACGCTCATTCTTCTTCGGAATGACGACGGTTTTGATGCCACCACGGTGCGCTGCAAGCAACTTCTCTTTAAGCCCACCAATCGGCAGTACTTCGCCACGTAAGGTGATTTCACCTGTCATTGCGACATCACTGCGCACCGGGTTACCCGTTAAGCTTGAAACCAACGCTGTGACCATGGCAATACCTGCACTTGGACCATCTTTCGGCGTTGCACCCTCAGGCACATGAACATGAATATCACGCTTTTCGTAGAAATCGCCATTGATCCGCAGCTTTTCAGCGCGATTGCGTACCACAGTCATGGCCGCCTGGATCGACTCCTGCATTACATCACCCAAAGACCCTGTATACGCCAGCTTGCCCTTACCAGGCACTGCCGCACATTCGATGGTCAGTAAGTCACCACCTACTTCAGTCCAGGCCAATCCTGTAACCAAACCAACACGGTCACCATCTTCGGCCTTACCGTAATCAAAACGCTGCACACCCAGATAGCTTTCCAGATTTTCAGCATTGATCACAACCTTGTCTTTTGACTTGCTCAGCAAAATACTCTTAACGGCTTTGCGACACAATTTGGACAGCTCGCGCTCAAGGTTACGGACACCCGCTTCTCGTGTGTAGTAGCGGATAGTATCAATGATGGCACTGTCTTCAATCTCAATCTCATGCTCCTTCAATCCGTTACGCTTGATTTGCTTCGGGATCAAATGCTGCTTTGAGATGTTGAGCTTTTCGTCTTCGGTATAACCCGACAAGCGGATCACTTCCATACGGTCAAGCAATGGACCCGGGATATTGAAGCTATTGGACGTAGCAACAAACATCACATCCGATAGATCATACTCAACTTCCAAATAGTGATCAGCAAAACTGCTGTTTTGCTCCGGATCGAGCACTTCTAATAAAGCTGAAGCCGGATCACCGCGCATATCCGAAGACATCTTGTCGATTTCATCTAGCAGGAACAACGGGTTCTTAACACCCACTTTGGTCATACTCTGGATAAGCTTACCCGGCATTGAGCCGATATAAGTACGTCTGTGGCCCCGTATCTCGGCTTCATCACGTACGCCACCCAACGCCATGCGTACATATTTACGCCCTGTTGAACGTGCGATAGATTGCCCCAAACTGGTTTTACCAACCCCAGGCGGTCCCACAAGACACAAAATTGGCCCTTTCAGCTTGTTTGTCCGTTGCTGAACTGCCAAATACTCGATAATGCGCTCTTTAACTTTTTCCAGACCATAGTGGTCAGCATCCAGGATCTTTTGGGCATTGGCCAAGTCTTTCTTAACTTTAGAACGCTTTTTCCAGGGGACGCCAATCAGTGTATCGATATAAGAACGCACCACAGTTGCCTCGGCCGACATAGGTGACATCATCTTCAGCTTATTTAGCTCAGAGGTTGCCTTTTCTTCCGCCTCTTTGGGCATCTGTGCTTCCGAGATACGCTTTTTCAGCGCTTCAAATTCATCAGGCACATCATCCAGCTCACCCAGCTCTTTCTGGATGGCTTTCATTTGTTCATTGAGATAGTACTCGCGCTGAGACTTTTCCATCTGCTTTTTGACCCGCGAGCGGATCTTTTTCTCGACCTGAAGCAGGTCAATCTCACCCTCCATCAGGGCCATGAGATATTCTAAGCGGTCGGTGACGTTGTACAGCTCAAGTACCTTTTGTTTCTCTGGTACTTTAATCGGCATATGCGCCGCCATTGTGTCCGCAAGGCGTGCAGTTTCATCAATGCCGGAAACAGAAGTCAGTACTTCTGGTGGGATCTTCTTGTTGAGCTTTACATACCCTTCAAACTGACTGATGGCACTGCGGATAAAGATATCCTGCTCAGGACCTTCAATGTTCTCAGAGGCAATAAACTGTGCTTCAGCCAGGAAGTAATCATCTGTCACCAAAAATCGTTCGATTTTGGCTCGCTGGGTACCTTCAACCAGCACTTTAACCGTACCATCAGGCAGCTTCAGCAATTGCAGCACAGTGGCGACAGTACCGACCTGATAAATGTCATCCGTGTCGGGGTCATCAATTGACGCTTCTTTTTGCGCCACCAAAAAAATTTGCTTGTCATTTTCCATCGCTGCTTCAAGGCATTTTATTGATTTTTCTCTGCCTACAAACAGCGGGATCACCATATGAGGGTATACGACCACATCACGCAGTGCCAATACGGGTATCTCGACTCGATCCATTCTCTCAAGCGTCATTATATTCTCTTCGCACTTCATTAGTTTCAAGGATTAGGGAAGTATATGGGGATTGCCTTCAAAAAGTTCAACCTATATACCAATCCATATCAATTTCTAGTTTGAGTTTATACCAATTTGCTTAATTAAGTGTTCCATTTTGAGGCAAGAAAACGGGCTCGATAACAAGGCAAAAATTTTGCTATTTAGTTGTTCTAAATAAGAAATTTTTAACGCTGTTAGCGTCATATTTGCTCCGTCAAATTGAACAGGTATTAAGTGAAATTGGTATTATAGATTGCTGGTACAACTAAACTGTAGACAAAAAAAGGAGCCTGAGGCTCCTTTTTGCGATAAAACCGGGTCGTCATTCTGACGCAGCTTTATCCTGACTGTTATTTTCGTATATTAAAATTGGGTCAGACTCACCTTTAATGACGGTTTCGTCTACCACAACTTTACTTACATCTTCTATTGAAGGCAGGTCATACATGGTGTCCAGCAACACGCCCTCAACAATAGAGCGTAGTCCACGGGCACCCGTTTTTCTTTCCATAGCCTTGTGCGCGATGGCTCTCAGAGCATCTTCTCGGAACTCAAGTTCAACCCCTTCCATTTTGAACAACGCACCATATTGCTTGGTCAGCGCGTTTTTAGGCTCATTGAGGATTTGAATGAGTGCATCTTCATCGAGTTCAGCTAAGGTCGCAACAACTGGTAGTCGGCCGATAAACTCAGGGATCAGACCATACTTGACCAGATCTTCAGGCTCAACATCTTTGAATGTTTCGCTTAAAGAACGTTCGCTATCGGATGACTTAACCTGAGCACCAAAACCAATACCCGTGTTGGTATGGCTACGTTGTTCGATGACTTTGTCCAGACCGGCAAAGGCACCACCACAAATAAACAGGATTTTCGATGTGTCTACTTGCAAAAACTCTTGTTGAGGATGCTTACGTCCGCCTTGTGGCGGTACCGAAGCGACAGTGCCTTCGATGAGTTTTAGTAGCGCCTGTTGCACGCCTTCACCAGACACGTCACGCGTGATGGATGGGTTATCCGACTTACGCGAAATTTTGTCGATTTCATCGATGTATACGATACCACGCTGAGCTTTTTCTACGTCGTAGTCACACTTCTGTAAAAGCTTCTGGATAATATTCTCGACATCCTCACCCACATAACCGGCTTCAGTTAATGTGGTTGCATCAGCCATCGTAAAAGGCACATCCAGTAAGCGTGCCAGTGTTTCTGCAAGTAGTGTTTTACCACTACCTGTTGGACCGATTAGCAGGATGTTACTCTTACCAAGCTCAACATCGCCTTTTAAGCCTTGATTTTTCAGTCGCTTGTAATGGTTATAAACAGCAACTGAGAGCACTTTTTTCGCGTGCTCCTGGCCAATCACGTAGTCATCAAGGTGATTGCGGATTTCTCTTGGTACCGGCAATTTATCAGACGAATCATGTTGCGGCGCTATATCCTTGATTTCTTCTCTAATGATGTCGTTACACAGTTCGACGCATTCATCACAAATGTACACTGACGGTCCAGCGATCAACTTGCGTACTTCATGTTGGCTCTTACCACAAAATGAGCAGTATAAGAGCTTACTATTCTTGTCGCCGTCTGTAGGAGTGTCTGACATTCAGCTACCTCTTAAATTTGGTCAGTTATCTACTTCGATAACACAATACATGTTTTAACTATACCAAAGAATTTTGCCTTTGGTATAGCCGGGCCAGATGCATTTATCTAACAGAGTTCAGAAACACGCCAGCCCAATACAGATTACTTGATATTTCTGCTGCTATGAACGGCATCAACCAAACCGTAGTCCACGGCTTGCTCTGCATTCATAAAGTTGTCGCGGTCAGTGTCGTTCGCGATCACATCATAAGGTTGGCCTGTATGTTCAGCCATCAAACGATTCAGTTTTTCTTTAATCGTCAGAATTTCTTTTGCATGGATCTCAAAGTCCGACGCCTGCCCCTGGAAACCACCCAAAGGTTGATGGATCATGACGCGGGAGTTTGGCAGGCAGTAACGTTTGCCTTTAGCACCACCAGAAAGTAAGAAGGCACCCATACTGGCTGCCTGACCAACACACACAGTGCTGACGTCTGGTTTGATGAAGTTCATCGTGTCGTAAATAGACATACCCGCGGTCACCGAGCCACCAGGTGAGTTGATGTATAGGTAAATGTCTTTTTCAGGGCTTTCTGATTCCAAGAACAGCAGCTGAGCAACGATCAGGTTTGCCATATGGTCCTCAACCTGACCGGTCAGGAAGATGATCCGCTCTTTAAGCAAACGAGAATAGATGTCATAAGAACGCTCACCCTTCGCTGTTTGTTCAACAACCATAGGGACTAATGCGTTTAGAGGATCAAACATACCGTCATTCATTTTATAGATTCCTTATAAACAGGGAAGTGCACTGCAAAACCTGGCCGCCTGTCTCATACAAAGGACAAGCACGATTTGTTTACTCAAGTGACAAGAAGTTTATAGACGTAAGTTTATACAAAAGATGCTGATAAACAAAAGTATACGCACAACCGTGTTGCTTTGAGCAAATAAAACAAAAATGGCTCGCAGCACTGCAAAACACAGAGCAATACGAGCCATTTAAACGTTAGCTTAACAGTAAGTCAATGATTTCGTCTTTGACGAGATCAAAAGTGCTTACTGAGCAGCCTGTTGTGGGTTCATGATGTCGTCAAAAGACTTCTCAACATCAGCAACCTCAGCAGCTGCCAGAATTGCATCTACAGCTTGCTCTTCCATTGCTACGTTGCGCATTTGCTGCATCAACTGATCATTGCCTTTGTAGTATGCAACTACTTCGCTTGGATCTTCATAAGCAGAAGCAACAGTTTCGATTAGCTCTTCAACTTTTGCATCATCTACTGTGATCTCATTTGCTTTGATCACTTCACCTAACAGAAGGCCAGTTTTAACACGTGTTACAGCTTGCTCATGGAACAGCTCAGCTGGTAGCTCAGGCATGTTCTTCGCGTCGCCGCCAAAACGTTGTGCTGCTTGCTGACGAAGTGCATCGATTTCTTGGTCGATAAGTGCTTTTGGCACTTCTACTTCGTTAGTCTCTAGCAAACCTTTGATCGCTTGATCTTTGATCTGAGCTTTCACAGCCTGACCAAGTTCACGCGTCATGTTTTTCTTCACTTCTTCTTTCAGTGCATCAACGCCGCCTTCAGCAACACCGAATTTAGTTGCGAACTCGTCAGTTAGCTCTGGTAGTTCCTGAACTTCAACTTTCTTCACAGTGATTTTGAACTGTGCAGCTTTACCTTTCAGGTTTTCAGCGTGATATTCTTCAGGGAAAGTAACGTCTGCAACGACTTCTTCGCCTGCTTTCTTACCGATGATGCCATCTTCGAAACCAGGGATCATGCGACCTTGACCAAGTTCAAGTGGGAAGTCTTCTGCTTTACCGCCTTCGAACTCTTCGCCTTCAACTGTACCCAGGAAGTCGATTGTTACACGGTCTTTCTCACCCGCTACTGCATCGCTTTCAGTCCAGCTAGCGTGTTGCTTACGCAGAGTTTCCAGCATGTTTGCCAGATCATCTTCTGTTACGTCAACAACAGGCTTCTCTACTGAAATCTTTTCAAGATCTTTCAGTTCAACTTCTGGGTAAACTTCAAAAGTCGCATCAAACTCCAGGTCCTTACCCACTTCCAGTGACTTAGGAGCAAAAGTAGGCGCGCCAGCAGGGTTGATCTTTTCAGAAACAATTGCTTCGATGTAGTTGCGTTGCATCAACTCACCAGCAACTTCTTGCATCACAGCAGCACCGTAGCGCTTTTTGATAACAGAAACTGGTACTTTACCCGGACGGAAGCCGTCGATACGCTGTGTTTTAGCCAGTTGTTGTAAGCGTTTTTTTACTTCAGTCTCAACGTTCTCAGCTGGAACTGTGATAGTCAGACGGCGCTCAAGACCTTGAGTCGTCTCAACAGAAACTTGCATGATATAACCTCAATTTTCATTTTTGGCGACTACGCGCCTTCCTTACAAACAAGTCGACTTTTTATCAGATCAGATGACAGCAGACCATCATATTTGCTCAATATCGATTAAGCATATCACCGTTAAAACATCCCAACATTTGGTGTTTAAAAACCAGTGCTGATCTCTGTCTGACTTGCTGCCTGCCCAGACAGGGCGCTATGTTAAATAATAGACGCGGCATTATAACCTATAAAACGGGAGAGTCGAGCAATCACGGCAAATAATTGATGTTACTAAGGACAAAAGTAGAGAGATAAAACAGTATTAGGAAAATAAAGGAAAGAAGAGATGGTCGGCGATGCAGGATTTGAACCTGCGACCCCTTGGACCCAAACCAAGTGCGCTACCAAGCTGCGCTAATCGCCGAATGTATAAATTTTTGAAAGTGGTCGGCGATGCAGGATTTGAACCTGCGACCCCTTGGACCCAAACCAAGTGCGCTACCAAGCTGCGCTAATCGCCGAACATATAGGTTTTGTAGATGGGGCGACTGACGAGGCTTGAACTCGCGACAACCGGAATCACAATCCGGGGCTCTACCAACTGAGCTACAGCCGCCACTACAATGTGGATTTTAAAATGGCGCACCCGGAAGGATTCGAACCTTCGACCGACGGCTTAGAAGGCCGTTGCTCTATCCAACTGAGCTACGGGCGCGGCGCAAAGAATGCTTCTTCGTGCATACCACCAACTTTCGTTGATTTACTTTCTTCTTAAGATAAAAAGAAAGTGGTCGGCGATGCAGGATTTGAACCTGCGACCCCTTGGACCCAAACCAAGTGCGCTACCAAGCTGCGCTAATCGCCGAATGTATAAATTTTTGAAAGTGGTCGGCGATGCAGGATTTGAACCTGCGACCCCTTGGACCCAAACCAAGTGCGCTACCAAGCTGCGCTAATCGCCGAATGTATAAATTTTTGAAAGTGGTCGGCGATGCAGGATTTGAACCTGCGACCCCTTGGACCCAAACCAAGTGCGCTACCAAGCTGCGCTAATCGCCGAATGTATAAATTTTTGAAAGTGGTCGGCGATGCAGGATTTGAACCTGCGACCCCTTGGACCCAAACCAAGTGCGCTACCAAGCTGCGCTAATCGCCGAATGTATAAATTTTTGAAAGTGGTCGGCGATGCAGGATTTGAACCTGCGACCCCTTGGACCCAAACCAAGTGCGCTACCAAGCTGCGCTAATCGCCGAATGTATAAATTTTTGAAAGTGGTCGGCGATGCAGGATTTGAACCTGCGACCCCTTGGACCCAAACCAAGTGCGCTACCAAGCTGCGCTAATCGCCGAATGTATAAATTTTTGAAAGTGGTCGGCGATGCAGGATTTGAACCTGCGACCCCTTGGACCCAAACCAAGTGCGCTACCAAGCTGCGCTAATCGCCGAATGTATAAATTTTTGAAAGTGGTCGGCGATGCAGGATTTGAACCTGCGACCCCTTGGACCCAAACCAAGTGCGCTACCAAGCTGCGCTAATCGCCGAGTGTGTTATTTTCAGAGTTTCTCTTGCGAGCCCCTCGTTGACAACGGGGTGCATAATAGTGATTTGCCCGGATGAGGTCAAACATTTTTTTTTAAAATCATGCCAACTGACTATTTTTACTCCAAAACGTTTAATTTATATAACAAGAAGACTGGTTTTTCAGCAATTTTGCCTTTCACTGAGAGAATAAAGTTACCCGGTGTCGGATCCAGCTTGGCTATTTGGGGGATTTTTGCGAAAATAGTAGCCGGCTTCATAAGTTTTTCAGTACTCAGTCCTGAGCAAGCCCTCACGCTGATACAGATGACTCAGTGATCCCCTATAAAATAGAGTACCCCCTTTAATACACTCTATAATCGTTCAAGTAATTAACCCTTAAATTTAAAGGTCAGTCATGACGGCAAACATCATCGACGGTAAAGTCATTGCGAAACAAGTACGCAATACCGTAGCCAACCGCGTTGCAACGCGGATCAATCAGGGCCTCAGAGCGCCAGGACTAGCAGTTGTGCTGGTTGGCCAGGACCCCGCCAGCCAGGTATACGTAGGCTCAAAGCGCAAAGCGTGTGAAGAAGTAGGCTTCGTATCTAAGTCATATGATCTACCCGCAGACACAAGTGAAGCGCAATTACTGGAGTTGGTGGACGCGCTCAATCAGGATCCAAACGTTGATGGTATCCTGGTCCAATTGCCATTGCCTGACGGACTGGATGCCGAGAAAGTACTGGAACGTATCCACCCACACAAAGACGTTGATGGTTTCCATCCCTATAATGTTGGACGACTAGCGCAGCGTATGCCCGCGTTACGCCCTTGTACGCCAAAAGGGATAATTACGTTGCTGGACTCAACCGGTGTCAGATATAAAGGCATGCATGCTGTTGTTGTTGGCGCATCAAACATCGTTGGTCGACCAATGTCACTGGAGCTGTTGCTGGCAGGTTGTACGACGACCGTTTGTCATAAATTTACCCAAGACCTTGAAGCACATGTACGCCGGGCCGATCTGCTGGTCGTTGCTGTAGGCAAACCTGAGTTCATTCCTGGCGACTGGATCAAAGAAGGCGCAATGGTCATTGATGTGGGCATTAACCGGTTGGAGTCAGGCAAACTGGTAGGTGATGTACAGTATGACGTTGCTGCACAACGAGCTAGCTTCATTACGCCCGTACCTGGCGGTGTGGGACCAATGACCGTCGCAAGCCTCATCGAGAACACGCTCGAAGCATGCGAAAATTATCATAGCTAATCGTGTTCGAAGCAGGTGTTCATGACACCTGCTTAATCCCTCTTGTTAGAATACCAACCGCAGAGCCCGTTATTCCGGCGGTGTCAGTGAGCTCACAATATAGCTATGTGGGTGGAGCTCTGAAAAAGTAATCACATCCCCTAGACTCAACACCCTTTCCGTTTCTGGCACGATTCTATTTTGGTTTACAAACACCCCATTTTTGCTGGTATCACGAAGTGTCCATTGCTCCCCCGTCCAGACAATAACGGCATGATGGCGTGAGATTTCTACTCCTAACACCTGAGTGTCAACCTCATCCTCTGCACGACCAAAGCGGTGATTTGAATTAAGAAGAATGTGATCATTGGTTTGCGCTAATAAAAGATGTGCCATGCCTGTGCCTATCTGAGTGTCCTGACGTCGAATCTTGCTATCGTGCGTATCTCAGGAGGAAGAAATACTCTACTTCTGAGCATGAGATTGTAATCCTTGGGTTATAATGATGACATTACGCGACCTTACATTGCTGGTTTTTTAACCAAAACAAGTGTACCTTCGGATCCAATGCTGACATCTGAACAGATCTTATCTACAGTTATACTAGGGTCTCCTACAGGAAATACAGCAGTGTCAGGAGTAGTAAATGCAAGACAGTGCAAAAATCAAGATAGCAGCGATTCTGGTGATCACCTGGTAAAGCTATTGATATGTATTTTGGGCTTGTTTGCTTGTTTTATGGTGCGTGCCACCAGCCCGGTAAGCGTCACCATACTGGCCGATGACAGTTACCCGCCCTACTCTTATGTTCAGGAAGGTAAATTAGTTGGCATATACCCAACACTGATCCGAGAGGCTGCGAAGCTCATCAAAGAAGATTACCTCGTGGAGCTTCGCCCAATTCCGTGGAAAAGAGGTGTCTCCGCGCTTGAAAATGGGGAAGCATTCGCACTGATGCCCCCTTATATCCACCGTGACACCCGACCCTTTATTTGGCCTTACTCCGTCGCGCTGAAACAAGAAGAAGTCGTGGCATTTTGCAACCCAGGTATCACGTTGCAAAACATCACTCAACGTAGTGACCTGCAGGCACCCATTAATATCGGGTTGAATGCTGGTTTCCTCATCCTTGACGATGCACTCAAAGAAGCACGAAAAACCGGACGAGTTGTTGTCTGGGAAAACAAAAACACCCGTGCAAATATCATCAAACTGTATAAAAAAAGAGTCGACTGCTACATCAATGACAGACTCTCAACTTTGATAGGTATCAGTGAGCTGCAAGAACAGCTACCTGGTATAACCGCGCAATCATTTGTCGAAGACCGTGTGGTCCTCAGTCGCAGCGCCCATATTGGTTACATTAAAGGATATGAAGGCCAATATCCGTTTAAATCTGACTTTATCGAGAAAATGGATGAGGCGTTAAGTACCGTACTACAAAAAAGTTCGCCGCCATGAGTATGCGAACTCAGTCTTTTTTGACGCCAGTCACGCACAATGCGAGCCCCTGCTGATTAAGCTATCGCAGTCTGAAAATAGGTGTCCACGTATTGCGGCGAGTATTAATGTGCCTATTTTTCGCTCGGTAAGAAGTGACAGCGCAAAAGAAAGGGCAGCCAGGCTGCCCTCATAACTGTGTCTTAAACTACCTGCCAGTCGATACTGGCACCAGCTTTAATTGGTACAACCTGGGTATCACCCAGTGGGTAAGAGTCCGGCACCTGCCAGCTGCTCTTTTCTAAAGTAATGGTGTCTGTATTACGAGGTAACCCGTAAAAGTCTGGACCGAAGTGACTGGCAAAGCCCTCAAGTTTGTCCAGCGCTCCAGCTTCTTCAAATGCTTCAGCGTAAAGCTCAATTGCGGCATGTGCGGTGTAAGCCCCTGCACATCCACACGCGGCCTCTTTCTTATCTTTCGCATGAGGTGCTGAGTCAGTACCCAGGAAGAACTTTTTACTGCCACTGGTTGCTGCGCGCAGTAACGCCTGTTGATGGGTATTACGCTTTAAAATAGGCAAACAGTAATAATGTGGGCGAATGCCACCTGCCAGCATATGGTTGCGGTTGTACAGCAGGTGATGCGCTGTAATCGTCGCAGCAACATTCTCTGGCGCTGATTCTACAAACTCAACCGCATCTTGCGTCGTAATATGCTCCAGTACAATTTTTAGCTTAGGAAATGCATCCACCACTTTTTTGAGCTTGGTCTCAATAAACACTTTTTCGCGGTCAAAAATATCAATCGAGGAATCCGTGACTTCACCGTGTACCAGCAGCAACATACCGACTTCCTGCATAACTTCCAGAATATGATAGATATTCTCAATGTCGGTTACGCCTGAATCAGAATTGGTTGTTGCGCCTGCCGGGTATAATTTTGCAGCAACAATATGACCACTGGCTTTCGCCGCTCGGATCTCTTCAGCACTGGTGTTATCAGTCAAATACAATACCATCAGAGGCTCGAACTGCCCGCTTGGCTGTGCAGCCAAAATGCGTTCCCGGTAAGCCAATGCACTCTGTGTACAGGTTGCAGGTGGTACCAAATTTGGCATGATGATTGCCCGACCCATATAACGACTGATATCGCGCACAGTGTCAACGAGTACAGCGCCATCACGAAGATGAACATGCCAATCGTCCGGACGAGTGATTGTTAAGGTCTGTTTACTTGTCATTGCTCTTTCCCACTACTGAATTTGCCCGATCATAGGCTGAGCCAGCAGGTTAGTAAAGTTTTTACGCCTAATAGTCCGCGTCGTAAAAGTGTCATCAGGTTTACAGTAAATAGCAATTAAATTGCAACATTGACTGTAACGCATGATTTAAGAGCGTTAACATAGTCGCAGATTAAGTAATCAGGCCCGTGCCATGCCAATACTGTCAGAAACAAAACTAGAATCAAAAACCGAACAGTTAAGCATCATTAACCAGTTTTCATCGTCGCTGCTTCAGATAACCCACCTAGATGAACTCTTTGACTATGTGACCAGCCAGGTGGTCAGCCGCCTCGGGTTTGTAGATTGTGTAATTTACCTCACTGACCCGGCTGGCGAATATCTCGATGTCGTCGCCAGTATGGGTGTTGCACATAAAGACATCAGCCACCAGGTTAGCCAGCAAAGGATCCCCGTTGCCGCCGGGATCACAGGCCATGTTGCACGGACTAAGCAACCCTTCCTTTCGGGTAACGTTGCCCTGGAGCCTATGTATATTGCCGACACCCGACCTGCTCTCTCTGAGCTATGTGTCCCTTTAGTTTATGAAAACACCTTACTGGGGGTTATCGACTGTGAGCACCCGGAAGCGGACTACTTTACCCAGGCACATTTGCAGATCCTGTCAACCGTAGCACATTTACTCAGTGCTAAAATTCATCAGGTTAGAACACTGGACCATCTGACCGCCACAGTAACGCAATTGCATGAAGCACAGCAGCTGGAAAAGTGCCTGCTAAAAATCGCCAACATCACTTATCAATCCCGTAACCTGGACGCTTTTTATGATGAGCTGTACAGCATCATCTGTTCACAACTCCCCGCTGAAAACTGCTTTATTGGACTCTACGATACCCAGCAGGATGTGCTCGAGATTGATTATCTGATAGAAGCCGGTGTCAAATGCAGTGCACATCAGAGAGTATCTAAAGAGCAGATAAAATACACCGCCTCTTACTATATTATCAAACAGCAGCAGTCTTTGCTGTGCGACCACCAGCAGTTTCTGAGCCACATTGAAAAGCAGAATTTTAAAATGGTTGGCCGCTCACCACGCTCCTGGCTAGGCGTACCCTTTGTGGTAAATGACCAATATCAGGGTGTCGTTGTGCTACAAAGCTACGACAACGATCGGGCATTTAGTCGCCACCACAAAGCCATCTTGACCTATATTAGTCGTCAGCTCAGTATGGCCATAGACAGACGCCTTGCCCGCCAAGCCTTAGAGCACCGCGCATTGCATGATGACCTGACCGGTCTGGCTAATCGCTATTTGATGCTGGAGCGGATAAAGCATGCCATTTTATCTCTGGGACGAAGTAAACCGGCACGTCAGCACTGCCTTCTGTATCTTGATTTAGACAGGTTCAAAAGCATTAACGATGCACTGGGACATGATGTTGGCGACCATTTTCTCGTGGCCATTGTTGACCTTATCCAGACCTGTATTCGAAAAACGGACACCTTTGCACGCCTGGGCGGCGATGAGTTCGCCATTTTCATGGAAAATATAGGCGACAAACAACAGGTTGAGTTAGCACTGGAGCGGATCACAAACGCCATTGCTAAACCAATCCAAATCGATGGTCACCTGCTGCAAGCCTCCAGCAGTATAGGTGTGGCGTTCACCTCTAGTGATTCAGACAATGCCATCACGCTACTACAACAAGCTGATGCAGCCATGTATGAAGCGAAGTCGGCTGGGCGCAGTCAGATCCGATATTTCAATAATGAGATGCGTAAAAAACTGAAGCAGCAGGCAGACATAGAAAACGATCTGCAAAATGGTATTAAGAATGGAGAATTTGAGCTGTATTACCAGCCCATATTCACACTGACCCAGCCCAGGGTTATCAGCTTTGAATCCCTGGTACGCTGGCACCACCCCAAAAATGGCCTGGTCACGCCTGATGACTTTATTCCGATTGCAGAGCAAACCGGCCAGATCATAGAGCTTGATTTGCACTTACTCGAATTGGCTGCAAAACAAGTGGCCCATTGGCAGAGTATTGGGATCGAGGACATCAGCCTGACTGTGAATGTCTCATCACGCCATTTCGCCAGCCTGGAATTTGTCGAACAGATTGGCAATTTATATCGCACCTATGGCCTGCATCAGGGCGCACTCAGCCTCGAAATCACCGAATCAGG
This sequence comes from Pseudoalteromonas rubra, assembly GCF_000238295.3. Taxonomy (NCBI): domain Bacteria; kingdom Pseudomonadati; phylum Pseudomonadota; class Gammaproteobacteria; order Alteromonadales; family Pseudoalteromonadaceae; genus Pseudoalteromonas; species Pseudoalteromonas rubra. Next base: position 20,667 of record NZ_AHCD03000040.1, on the reverse strand, counting down.
CTTGATTGAAAACCTTAACCTGGCAACAAAAGTTATCCAAGGCCTATCCCCATTTGGGGTGAAACTCTACCTTGATGACTTTGGTACCGGATACTCTGCGCTAGGTTACTTGCATCAGCTGCCTATTCACGTGCTTAAGATTGATAAAAGTTTTATTCAGCAACTCACAGATCATGACAACCCACTGGTTGATGCCATTTTATCGCTGGCAAAATCTTTGGATCTGGAAGTCGTCGCCGAAGGGATCGAAACACATGAGCAACTTCAGACACTCAGTGCTAAAGCCTGCCAGTACGGGCAAGGCTTTTTAATTTCTCACCCCCTACAGGCAGACCAGGCGCTGGCTTTTTTGCAATCGGAGCAGGTCAAACTTGCTACAAAACATGTCCCCAACAGGACATAGTGAAACTGGCGACGGTATGCTGACAAGATCAACGCAGGGTAACTTACGCCCAATTACCCTGCCATTGAGATTTTCGATGCCGCCTTCTCCAGATTTGTAACATCTACCACTCAGGTTAAGCGTTGGTGCCCTGTGCCTCTGGCAAACAAAAGCCAATCACCCTTCCATTGGTGAGACGATAAACGTATGACTGCCAGAGACAAAAAGACACACCACTTTAGATATTCACCAGGCCTCAGCACAGTCCTGTGATGTCATCAGATGACGCAGAGATCACGCTTGAGTGATTATTTTCCCATCAGGCACTTCCGAAAAACAACATGAGTAAAATTAAATTGTATTTTTTTAAAAAAAAGTCAAATAAAGAATGACAACGCTGTCAAAAATAATGCTATAGTAATTTTGTAAATATTAAGTCAATCGCTGCTGGATTTATAGACGTCTAGACGTTGAATAGCTAGGGTTCACAGCGTAATATGGGTGTAATCTGAGTTTTACTCACGTTTAGAATGAGATTTGTTGATGATGATAGATATAAAGCACTTAAAAACCATAGCGACCCTGAAAGAAACCGGATCATTGGTCAATACAGCGCGTGAGTTATTCCTCACTCAGTCAGCACTTTCTCACCAGATTAAAGACCTGGAAAACAAATTGGATTGTCAGTTATTTGAACGCAAGACTCAACCCGTGCGATTTACACCTCAGGGAATGCTTTTGCTGGAACTGGCAAATGATGTACTCCCTAAAGTAGAAGCGACTAAATGTCGCCTCAAAGAAAGCCTGAACCAACCTATTTCACAGCTACGACTCAGCGTCGAATGCCATGCTTGTTTCCATTGGTTGCTGCCAACGATTAAAGAATTTAATAATTTCTGGCCTGACATCAAAGTCGATTACGAGCGTGGCTTTAGTTATGACGCAATTCCGGAGCTCCTCAGCGATGAGCTTGACCTGGTTCTGACCTCAGACATTCGCGAACCAGATCAAGTTGAGTATGCACATATCTTCGATTTTAAGCTCAAGCTTATTGTCGCCCCAGATCATGAGCTTGCTAAAAAAGCCTATGTCACGGCACTTGATCTGAAAGACGAAACCATTATTTCTTATCCTATTCCCAAAGAGCGCCAGGATATTTTCAAACACTTTATCCAGAACGCCCGCTTTGACGGCACCCTAAAAACCGTCGATCAAGGGTTGCTGATATTTCAGCTGGTCAGTGCTGGTATGGGTGTTGCGGCGCTGCCAGACTGGCTGGTTACGCCCTATGAAAGCCAGGGTCTGATCAAATCAATTCCTTTAGGTGCACTTGGCCTGAACCGTCCTATGTACTTAGCAATGAAAAAGAACATGAAGGATAACCCGGTATACCGGCACTTTCTGAACACCTGCAAGCAATCTGTGAGTCGTTAATCCGTAATCAATCGGATTTACACTACGCAACTGTCCGACAATAGGAGTAAACTAAGCGCAAACTACATAAACGGATCATTTTATGTTTGAAGTGAAGAAGGTCATTGGCTCACTCTTGATGCCCTTACCACTAACGCTGTTATTACTTGCGCTTGCTTTACTATTTATTGCAAAAACACATCGTAAATCTTACTTGCTCAGCTGGCTGCTTTTACTGAGCCTCTGGGCTATCAGCACCCCTTTTGTTGCAGACAAATTGATAAGCCCCGCTGAAGCCAAATTGCGCCCTTTTCCCATTCACCAGCATCAGGATGTCGATTATATCCTTGTACTTGGTTGCGGCCTTAGCGCCAATGACAGGCTGACAGCCAATTTACAGCTATCTGGTTGTGCCTTGTCTCGTCTCACAGAAGGCCTGCGGCTCAGTCATCAATACCCCAAGGCCTTTTTGATTGTATCAGGCGCAGGTCACAACAAAACAACTATTAGCCGCCTGATGGCTGACACAGCAATTGCATTAGGTGCACCTGCAAACAAAATCATCCAAAATCCAAAGGCCAGAGACACGGCAGACGAGGCTTTGTTACTTGCAAGCAGGCTAGTTGACAGTGAAGTGGCATTGGTCACATCTGCCAGCCATATGGCACGTGCACAGGATTTATTCGCCGCCCAGGGCGTTGATACCATTGCTGCACCGGTACAATTTTATAGCTTTACGAATGCACCTGGCTATCAACGTTTTATTGCACGTGCATCCGTATTGCAAGCCGTCACCACCTATGCACATGAAGTGTTGGGGCTACAGTGGATTGCGTTGCGCCGTCTGATTGACCCTCAGGCGATATGAACTAGTCCAAAAGTCGGACACATTACACCTAAACACACACTGATTTGCGATGAATCAGAGCTTAAAAGCGCAAAAAATTGAAAAATACCTCAAAAATAGGTATAAATATCGTTTAATCTTAACCTGCGTATCCGCGTATAACACGACTGGGATTTACGATGAGTAAACTAGATAAAACTGAAGTTTTAAGTGCATTTGAAGCCGCATATGAAGCCGCCAACGGCAAAAAGCCAGAGATCACCACTAAGCCTGGCTGGTACAGCATTGACGGTGGCAAAAATATGCGTCTGGCAGATGTAGCAGCTTTGACCGAAGAGCTAACTTCAGGGACAGCCGCAACAGAACAAGCTGCGCCAAAGAAAAAAGCAACAACGAAGGCCACTGCGCCTGCTGTTAAAAAAGCAGCACCGTTCACGGTTGTTAAAGCCAATGATGATGGCTATACCGCAGAAGAAGCTTGGATCATTGAGCTGGCTGAAAAGGACCATGACTGCCGCCTGCCACGTGGCGTTGTGTAAGCACCTTTTGTGTGGGCCAGCGCTCGCTGGCTCATTTCCTTCTAAAGTTTCGACAATTCAGTCACCTGTCACTAAAATTTTGCTATTTCCAGATAATCTCGGCTATGCTTTTGTGCAATAAAACATCAGTTAAGCAGCTTAAGCCATGCACCTTCTCTACCGCAGCTATCATTTTTTACTAAAAGCGATTGTCAGGTTTTTCGGTATCCCCGCACCTCAGTTATACCAAGGCACACAAGGTCTGGATGATGCGATTGTCGACTTATCTTTACCGGATAAAGCTCAGGTATTGGTCGTCACAGACACTGTACTGCACAAGTTAGAGGTTATTAACCCAGTGCTCAACGCCCTGCGCACTCGTAATTTAAGTCCTGTGATATACGATCAGGTTCAGGCCAACCCCACGATAGAGAATATTGAAAAAGGCTATCAGACTTATCGGCAACATCGCTGCGAGGCAATCGTTAGTGTCGGAGGCGGATCAGTATTGGATGCCGCGAAGTTAATCGGTGCCCGTGTTGTCAGACCAAATCGCTCAGTCGACGCTTTCTCTGGCCTGTTTAAGGTGCTTAAAACGCTACCACCCAACATCGCGATACCGACGACAGCAGGCACAGGCTCAGAAACCACAGTTGCAGCAGTATTTAATGACGATAAACGAAACAGAAAACTCGCCGCGGCCGATTTTTGCCTGGTACCTCAACGTGCAGTGTTACTCAGCCAACTCACCACAAGTTTACCCGCCGGGATCACCGCCACCACAGCGATAGACGCACTCACACACGCCATTGAAGCCTTATTAAGTATCAATGCCACTCAGCACACCGATAGCAAAGCACTGGAGGCATGTGCACTCATATTTGCCCATTTACCGACGGCCTACCAAGATGGTCAGGATATAAATGCGAGAGAAAAGCTGTTATATGCCTCGTTTCTGGCCGGACAGGCATTTACCCGAACTTCCGTTGGCTATATTCATGCCATTTCACATCAGCTTACTGCCAGATACGGCACCCCACATGGCCTAGCAAATGCCGTTTTGTTGTTACCTGTACTGCACTGGTATGGCGCCAGAATACACCCTCAGCTGGCAAAGGTTGCTTGCCACTGTAGTCTGACTTCTCTGGACTACCCCGAAGCGCAACAGGCACAGGATCTCATCACGCATATCACTCACTTACTTGCACAATTGAATATTCAGACTCAACTTAAAGAAGTTCTCAAAGACGACATTCAATCACTGGCACGAATGGCACTCGACGAAGCGCACCCGGATTACCCAGTACCACACTTTATGGCACTCCCGGATTGTCAGCATATACTAACCCAGATCCGGGCCTGATCTGAGATAAATTAGCTTACCTCGTTAGTATCGTTGCGAAGCCGTTGACGCGTCACTTTACCCCAGTATGGATCCTGGTAAGTGTCTTCTTGCATGCCCTCTATCCCGGCAGACGCAATTGCGCTGCGCCAAAATTGCGTTGCGTACTCGGCACCAGCGATTTGTTTAATAGTCCATAAACCCGGCTGATTAGCCCAAAGAGTGTGAGCAAATTGTGCGCCCTGCCCTGCTTTACGGTATCGCGGCACAATATAAAACTCACACACCTCAAATTCATCTTTCTGATGTTGCGCGATTGCCGCCAAACCTACCGGCGTTTCATTGTCATACCATAAATAGCCTGTGACATTCCCCTCCAGCACAGTATCTAGCGCGAACAAGCCATCCGCGCCGGGGTTTTTATTTGTGATTGCTGAAAACTCAGCCTCATAAGCCTGGGCTAAGTTCAGATAAACAGACAGATTATGAGTGTCAACCGGAATAAGCATGCGCACCTCCATTATTAACTGATATACAACAGTGAGTATATTATGAAATTAAGGATGTAATGTGCAGCACACTCCGGCGCACGGGACACAGGTTGAGTTATTGACGTGGTACGCCTGCTTCATCACCGGGCACAACATCCTGTTCAAGCAACGCTTCGACACACCACTTTTGCATCGCTGGACATGCCGCCACTTTGTCCATATAAGCTTTGACTTGTGGCCCGAGGTCAACGCCATAGGTTATGAAACGCATCACTACAGGTGCAAACATGGCATCCGCAATACTCCAGCTGCCAAATAGCCAACCACCAGACCCGTCAAATTCGCTCAGCTGCGCTTGCCAAATTTGGCCAATCCGCGCGATGTCCTTTTGCGCCGCCGCCGATAACTGTACGTGCCTCTGTGCCCTGATATTCATAGGCATTTCCGCTCTGAGTGCTAAAAAGCCACTGTGCATTTCTGAACTCAGTGCCCGTGCTCTGGCACGTAACTTAGGGCAGTCAGGCCAGGCCTCCCCTGATAAATAAGCTTCATTGATGTATTCACAAATAGCCAGCGACTCCCAGACAATCAGCTCACCATCAATCAATACTGGCACTTTTTGTGTCGGGCTAAGGCCGGACAGTGCCTTGTAGAATTCTTCAGTCTCCAGTTTAAGCGCTACCTCCTCGAAATTTAGTTTATACCTTTCAAGTATTAACCAAGCTCTTAGTGACCAGGTGGAGTAGTTTTTGTTGCCGATATAGAGTTTCATTGTCATCCTCAAATCATTGTATATATTTATTAGCTGCTCTACTTTAGGTTGCATATTGATCTTAAACCAGCGGATAATTCTGATATCAAACATCAATATCTCTTATGGATATGGACATAGAATCTCTACGTAGCTTTATCGCCTGTGTCGAAAATGGCAGCTTTACCCGGGCGGCCAGCCAGTTGCACCGAACTCAGTCAGCAATCAGTATGCAGATGAAAAAGCTCCAGCAGGATGTAGGTAAACCCTTATTTGAAAAGTCCGGTCGTAAACTGCATCTGACTCAGGATGGACATACGTTCATACGCTATGCCAGACGGTTAGTGCGCTTACACGATGATACCCTGGCCTCCATGCGTAGCAGCGAACACATAACTCCGCTCAGACTTGGATGTCCTGACGATTACGCTGAGACAATTTTGCCTGCACTCGTCAACCAGCTTCATCAGCACTGGGCAAACCTGGAACTGGACATTCACTGCATGTCCAGTAACCGAATAAAAGATGCGCTGGACCAGGGCGAATTGGATTTAGGCATCATTACGCGCAGTCCGGGTTCTGAGGAAGGGTTACTCCTCTATCATGATCAAGGGGTCTGGGTAGGGACACCAAGCTCCCAAGTTCCGCTGCCTCTGGCCATATTCCAGAGAGATTGCCGCTTTCATCAGGCAGCCACGGAAGGCCTGATGAAACAGGAACGAGCCTTTAAAGTCATCGCAAATTGTGGCAGCGCTTCAGCTTTACGCGCATTGGTAAAAGCGGACCTGGCGGTAGGTGCATTGGCAAGAAGTAGCGCACAGGATCTTAATATCATTACCCACTCAGGTCTCCCTGCTCTCCCAGCCATTGAAGTCGTTCTAATCAGAAGTAATACGACTGCTAACCCGGTGAAGGAAGATGATCTACGCACCATCTGTGATGCAATCCAACTTATTGATTAGTCCATTAATCTTTGCTCACATTCACCCTACATGCGCTTACATTTTATGACAGGCCACAAACAGACTCTCACAAGGAGTCCGCTTAAACTTGTCAGCAAGTTAATCAAACGGAATGACAGCAATGAAATCTTTATCTCTCCTCACACTCGTTTTTGCAGTTTCAGCCTCTTTTGCATCACAGGCTGCACAACATGATGAACAACACCGCGTAGGTGCACAACTATTCGGCGGCAGCGCTTCTTATAAAAGCTCTGATCAGGATGGGGATGGCGTTACGCATGTTTATGCATATTATAACTATCAGTATGATTCTACCTGGGCGCTGGAAGCGGGTATCAACACAGGTATGGAAGCAGATGAGTGGAAATGTACAGATGACAACGACGACAAATTTACCTGTACACGCAATGACAAGGCGCTATTTGAAATCGGCGCAAACGAGCTGGACTATGACAACTTTGTACTTGCAGTAAAAGGCCAGTATCAGCTCACCGAGAATAACTACTTATACGGTAAGGTCGGTGCACACTATTACGATTACGAAATTGGCTACAAAGGTAAAAACATGGTCGAAGAAGATGGTGTCAGCTTTTTAGCAGAGGCCGGCTGGCAATACGACTGGGACAGTGGTCTGTCAGTTAATGCGGCTATCCAATATATGGATATGGGCGACCTAGATACCTCAAGTTTGGGCGTAGGTATCAGTTATCGCTTCTAAATAAAGAAGTAAAACGCGCAGCTACAGGCTGCGCGTTTAATATTAGCTCTGTAATAATTGCTGCTGCAATAGCTGCACTTCATCCCGTATACTCGCCGCTTTCTCAAACTCCAGTTCGCGCGCATACTGCATCATCTGAGCCTCCAATTGCTTTATCTGCTCTGTGAGTTCAGTCACACTCTGACCCTGCTTGGCAACCATAGGTTGTTTCTGTGTTTTCGAAATCTTCGCAGCTTCTTCTGGCGACACTTCTTCACCTAAGTCCATCACATCAGTGATCTTTTTAACCAGGGCTTGTGGTTTCAGGCCATGCTTTTCATTATAAGCATGTTGAATAGCACGACGTCTCTCCGTTTCATCGATTGCCTTACGCATAGACTTGGTTACCACGTCACCATACAAAATCGCTTTACCGTTAATGTGTCGTGCAGCCCGGCCTATTGTCTGGATAAGAGATCGGGTCGAGCGTAAAAAGCCCTCTTTATCTGCATCCAGGATAGCCACCAGTGACACTTCAGGCATATCCAGACCCTCTCGAAGTAAGTTAATGCCAACTAACACATCAAAGACGCCTTTGCGCAAATCACGGATAATCTCCATACGCTCCACTGTATCTATGTCCGAGTGTAAATAACGCACCCGGACATCATGATCATTGAGGTAATCGGTCAAGTCTTCCGCCATGCGCTTTGTCAGCGTTGTAACGAGCACCCGCTCCTGCTGTTCAACCCGTCGATAGATTTCCGAGAGCAGATCATCAACCTGAGTCGCAACAGGCCGCACTTCCAATATAGGGTCGAGTAATCCTGTCGGACGGATCACCTGCTCAGCGACCTCCCCGCTCGAGCGCTCGATTTCATAATCACCCGGTGTCGCCGATACATAAATCGTTTGCGGTGCTATCGCCTCAAACTCTTCAAATTTGAGGGGACGGTTATCCATGGCAGAGGGCAATCTGAAGCCATATTCAACCAGGTTTTCTTTACGGCTGCGATCTCCCTTATACATGGCGCCTATCTGTGACACCGTGACATGAGACTCATCAATGATCATCAGCGCGTCGTCAGGTAAATAATCCAGTAAGGTTGGCGGCGGCTCGCCGGGTGCTCGACCAGATAAATAACGGCTATAGTTCTCAATGCCTGAGCAATAGCCAAGCTCGGTCATCATCTCAATATCATATTGCGTACGTTGGGCAACCCGCTGCTCCTCTACCAGCCGATTGTCGGTCAACAATTTATTGCGACGCTCTTTGAGTTCCAGTTTGATTTTCTCAATCGCATCTAAGATTTTCTCGCGCGGCGTGACGTAGTGAGTTTTTGGGTAAATCGTGGCACGCACTAAGTGCTTTTCAACAGCACCGGTGAGCGGGTCAAACATACTGATCCGTTCAATTTCTTCATCGAACATTTCCACCCGGATCGCATAGGTATCCGATTCTGCCGGGAAGATATCAATGACTTCTCCCCTGACCCGATATGTACCACGACTAAAATCCATGTCGTTGCGGGTATATTGCAGTTCCGCCAGGCGTCTCAGCATAGCCCGTTGCTCCATGGTTTCACCCACTTTAAGCAACAGCATCATTTTCATGTATGAGTCTGGGTCGCCCAAACCATAAATCGCAGAAACCGAAGCAACAATGATCGTATCCCGACGCTCCAACAAGGCTTTTGTCGCTGACAAACGCATTTGTTCAATATGTTCATTGATTGAGGCATCTTTCTCTATAAAGGTATCACTGGCAACGACATAGGCCTCAGGCTGATAATAATCATAATATGAGACAAAATACTCGACGGCATTATTGGGGAAAAACTCTTTCATCTCACCATACAACTGCGCCGCGAGTGTTTTGTTGTGCGCCATAATAATGGTTGGTCGATTCAAGTTATGAATAATATTGGCCATGGTAAAGGTTTTACCAGTACCGGTTGCCCCCAGCAAAGTCTGGTGTGCCAGGCCAGCTTCTAATCCGTCGCACAACTGGGCGATGGCAGTAGGCTGATCGCCATTGGGTGAAAACTCGGAAACCAGGTCAAATACATCACTCATACTGTTTTCTCCTGAGGTTGGCCCACTTGCATCGCATTTAGGGTACTCGTAAACCACCTATACGCCAACATGGCAGTGAACAGGTTACCAATTGCAGCACCGATAAACAGTCCCTGAATACCAGCAAAATGTGACCCCAAATAGGCACAGGGCACATAAAATATAAATAGACGAACGATGCTCAAAACTAATGCCCGCATAGGCTTATGTAATGCATTAAACGACGAATTAGTGAGAATGATGACCCCTTGCAAACCATAGCTCAGAGGCAAGGTATAGATAAATAGTTTAATGATGTCGATCACCTGAGGCTCATCACCAAATGCCTGACTGATCCAGTGTGAAGCTGCAATAAGCAAGATGTAGATTGCAAATTGCCATGCCATCACGAATTTCAAAGTAGTACGATAAGCATCTTCAACACGCTGATATTTCTGAGCACCGAAATTCTGACTCACGAAAGGAGGTAAGGTCATAGACAGCGCCAATACCACAAGGCTGGCAATAGATTCTATCCGACTGCCAACACCAAATGCCGCCACAGCTTCTGCGCCATAAGTGGCAATGATTGCGGTCATGACTGCCATGGCAATTGGCGTCAGCATATTCGCCCCGGCCGCTGGCAAGCCAATCTTGAGTATTTTACTGGTCGCCTGAAAAATGCTCTGCTGGGGACTGGAGAATTGTAGTAAACGCTTCTTAACCGCCAGTAAATAGAGAATAAATACAACACCAACGCTCCAGGCTATCACACTGGCTATCGCAGCACCTTTCACGCCGAGTTCAGGAAATGGACCGTAACCAAAAATAAGCAAGGGGTCCAGGATCGCATTAATCAATCCACCCAGGCCCATAATCAGGCTTGGCGTTTTCGTATCTCCACTGGCCCTGAGGATAGAGTTGCCTATCATCGGCATAATTAAAAATACAGCCCCTGCAAACCAAATCGAAATATAGTCATAGATATAAGGCATGGTTTGCGGACTTGCGCCCAGTAACGTGAATATAGGCTCAATCAACACGAAGCCTATGACCGACAAAACAGCCACCATCACCGCGGAGACTAATAAAGCGACAAACCCATCAAACTTAGCTTCATCCATGTTATTAGCGCCCAAAGCTTTAGCAATGACCGCCGAGGTACCAATACCAAGTCCGATTGCAAGACTGATGACAGTAAAGGTGACAGGGAAAGTAAAGCTGACTGCTGCCAGCGGCTCAGTACCTAGCAAACTAATGAAAAAGGTATCAATTAAGTTAAAACTCATCAGAGTGATCATGCCAAATATCATAGGGACGGTCATACGTCTGAGCGTTAGGGCGATTGACCCGTTGAGAATATCACTACCTGGACTTGATTGACGAACTGCGGACATAGTTTGCTTTACCTCATGTAGAAGCGGGTATTCTAATGGATCACCCTCTGTGATGCACTCAATTAAACAGCCATTTATAGGTAGATACTATACGTACAACCTGTCTATATAGATGTCGCACTTTATTGCATTTTGCCTGGGCCTCAATGTGCTTGTGCTAAATTGGCCATACACGAACCCGTAACACAGCAAACAAGTTATGCCACGATGCTCACCCCGCCCGGATAGGGCAATAAAATTGTTTTATTGGGGTATTTCACTCCAACTCAAACATATTTAGGAAAAAGTCGGTTTTTTATCGTATCAGAACTTGATTCGGGTTACTTTTTGCACATTGTTGGTGCTGGCAGGAAATAAATCCGTCATATTGTGCATTTCTCATTCCAGATTGGTGCAAATTAAATAAGATATTGAATAATAACAACAAAATATTTTTCACCAAAACCCTTGCATCGTCGCTATGCCCCGGAATAACTGGCTTTGTAAGACTTTTTAAAGTTTAATAAACAATGTTATCCACAGATTCCGTGGATAACTTATCGCAGCCTTTAAAAATAAAGGCCTAGCCTACGATCCAGACAAAGGATCGTGACACATGCGATGATCCTATCACTGCCAGGCGGGGATCAGGCCACAATTCAGAGCAAGATCACAGCCTATTAGACCAATATTAGAATATTGCAAATTTGAGGCAAAACACGCAAAACCAACATAAACCATTGACTTACAATAACTTTTAATATTTCACAACATTTATATGCAATAATTCTGTATATATTGAGTAATTTTTGTGCAATAAATTCCAATTATACTGGATTGTTATTCGATCATTTCCGAGATCTTTCCCGGATCGCGCAAGGCAAGCATTATTGATCCCAACTAAAGTGTAAAAAAAACTCTCTTCGAACAAAAATAAGACATAAACACCAAAAATTATACATTTCGTGACTGGGCCGAATCCTCTGCTCGACGTCCACAGTTACAGCTAATACCATCAAGATAGCTTATCAGGCAGCTAAAAAAGGGGTAAATCGCGCATTAATTCAGCGAACGGACTGCTTTTTTACAATTCAATGATTTTTATTGTTGACACCTTGCCTAGCGGTCATTAATATTTCGCCCCGTTGAGAGACATGCAAGGCATGGTTTGCGGACTTGCGCCCAGTAACGTGAATATAGGCTCAATCAACACGAAGCCTATGACCGACAAAACAGCCACCATCACCGCGGAGACTAATAAAGCGACAAACCCATCAAACTTAGCTTCATCCATGTTATTAGCGCCCAAAGCTTTAGCAATGACCGCCGAGGTACCAATACCAAGTCCGATTGCAAGACTGATGACAGTAAAGGTGACAGGGAAAGTAAAGCTGACTGCTGCCAGCGGCTCAGTACCTAGCAAACTAATGAAAAAGGTATCAATTAAGTTAAAACTCATCAGAGTGATCATGCCAAATATCATAGGGACGGTCATACGTCTGAGCGTTAGGGCGATTGACCCGTTGAGAATATCACTACCTGGACTTGATTGACGAACTGCGGACATAGTTTGCTTTACCTCATGTAGAAGCGGGTATTCTAATGGATCACCCTCTGTGATGCACTCAATTAAACAGCCATTTATAGGTAGATACTATACGTACAACCTGTCTATATAGATGTCGCACTTTATTGCATTTTGCCTGGGCCTCAATGTGCTTGTGCTAAATTGGCCATACACGAACCCGTAACACAGCAAACAAGTTATGCCACGATGCTCACCCCGCCCGGATAGGGCAATAAAATTGTTTTATTGGGGTATTTCACTCCAACTCAAACATATTTAGGAAAAAGTCGGTTTTTTATCGTATCAGAACTTGATTCGGGTTACTTTTTGCACATTGTTGGTGCTGGCAGGAAATAAATCCGTCATATTGTGCATTTCTCATTCCAGATTGGTGCAAATTAAATAAGATATTGAATAATAACAACAAAATATTTTTCACCAAAACCCTTGCATCGTCGCTATGCCCCGGAATAACTGGCTTTGTAAGACTTTTTAAAGTTTAATAAACAATGTTATCCACAGATTCCGTGGATAACTTATCGCAGCCTTTAAAAATAAAGGCCTAGCCTACGATCCAGACAAAGGATCGTGACACATGCGATGATCCTATCACTGCCAGGCGGGGATCAGGCCACAATTCAGAGCAAGATCACAGCCTATTAGACCAATATTAGAATATTGCAAATTTGAGGCAAAACACGCAAAACCAACATAAACCATTGACTTACAATAACTTTTAATATTTCACAACATTTATATGCAATAATTCTGTATATATTGAGTAATTTTTGTGCAATAAATTCCAATTATACTGGATTGTTATTCGATCATTTCCGAGATCTTTCCCGGATCGCGCAAGGCAAGCATTATTGATCCCAACTAAAGTGTAAAAAAAACTCTCTTCGAACAAAAATAAGACATAAACACCAAAAATTATACATTTCGTGACTGGGCCGAATCCTCTGCTCGACGTCCACAGTTACAGCTAATACCATCAAGATAGCTTATCAGGCAGCTAAAAAAGGGGTAAATCGCGCATTAATTCAGCGAACGGACTGCTTTTTTACAATTCAATGATTTTTATTGTTGACACCTTGCCTAGCGGTCATTAATATTTCGCCCCGTTGAGAGACATGCTTCCCCCTTAGCTCAGTTGGTTAGAGCGACGGACTGTTAATCCGCAGGTCCCCCGTTCGAGTCGGGGAGGGGGAGCCAATCTTTCAATGTAAACGATTCCCCCTTAGCTCAGTTGGTTAGAGCGACGGACTGTTAATCCGCAGGTCCCCCGTTCGAGTCGGGGAGGGGGAGCCACTTTTTATTGGCCTATCGTTTATACTCTAGAAGTTCCCCCTTAGCTCAGTTGGTTAGAGCGACGGACTGTTAATCCGCAGGTCCCCCGTTCGAGTCGGGGAGGGGGAGCCATTTAGAGTAAGTTCATATTTGTTCCCCCTTAGCTCAGTTGGTTAGAGCGACGGACTGTTAATCCGCAGGTCCCCCGTTCGAGTCGGGGAGGGGGAGCCAATCTTTCAATGTAAACGATTCCCCCTTAGCTCAGTTGGTTAGAGCGACGGACTGTTAATCCGCAGGTCCCCCGTTCGAGTCGGGGAGGGGGAGCCAATCTTTCAATGTAAACGATTCCCCCTTAGCTCAGTTGGTTAGAGCGACGGACTGTTAATCCGCAGGTCCCCCGTTCGAGTCGGGGAGGGGGAGCCAATCTTTCAATGTAAACGATTCCCCCTTAGCTCAGTTGGTTAGAGCGACGGACTGTTAATCCGCAGGTCCCCCGTTCGAGTCGGGGAGGGGGAGCCAATCTTTCAATGTAAACGATTCCCCCTTAGCTCAGTTGGTTAGAGCGACGGACTGTTAATCCGCAGGTCCCCCGTTCGAGTCGGGGAGGGGGAGCCAATCTTTCAATGTAAACGATTCCCCCTTAGCTCAGTTGGTTAGAGCGACGGACTGTTAATCCGCAGGTCCCCCGTTCGAGTCGGGGAGGGGGAGCCAATCTTTCAATGTAAACGATTCCCCCTTAGCTCAGTTGGTTAGAGCGACGGACTGTTAATCCGCAGGTCCCCCGTTCGAGTCGGGGAGGGGGAGCCAATCTTTCAATGTAAACGATTCCCCCTTAGCTCAGTTGGTTAGAGCGACGGACTGTTAATCCGCAGGTCCCCCGTTCGAGTCGGGGAGGGGGAGCCAACCTACTACTCTCTTCTAATTGTTCTTATTTTTCTTTTACATCTTTTTGGCAATTGTTCGAATATATTAGACTTTTTCTAATGAATGCTCTACCCTACAGGCATTCTAGGCGGCTATTTCACTCCTCAAAAAAGCTGCTGATGCAAGTCAGTCGACGAATGGAATTTAATCCCAATTTCAGGTAGATGAATAACAATGGCAGGTTTTAAAAAACTCATATTTCTCCAGCTCATTTCCTGGATTGTTTTTTCTGCGCTTGGTAGCTTCTTGATCGCAAGCAGCTTTGATAACGCCGTCAGCAGAGCCCAGCAAAATGCACAAAGCATGGTGAGTAACTATATTCAGGAAAAAACCATGGCGGATGTCACGCCTGAGCACATACGCTTATCTTTAGGCAGTGGCAACGTATTTTCTTCTTTTATTGTCCGCGATTTTGCCGGACAAACCGTTTTGAATATCAATACTCAGAGTGAAATGCCAGTACTGGCAGGTATCATCGCAGATACTATGAACTCTATCCGGCCACAATTTGCGGTCAATAAGAGTAAAGACATTAAAATAGAATTCCTGATCAATGTAGAGAGTCAGGCAGAATTGCTGCAACAAGCTATGATTTTTATGATCATTATCTCAGCTCTGATGGCCTTTTTCCCTATCTTTTATATGAAGACCATTTATCGCAAGCTAAATCGTAATGTCAGTATGACCGTTGCCGATGCGGTTGACATCTATATTACCCAAAACCAAGTGTCTGAAAGCATAGATCAGGATTTCAATACTAATAAAGTGGCTGAATTGGGCGCTGAGCTGGCCCCTTCATTCAACCGGCTTGCTCACTTTCTGAAGAGCAAACAGGAAGACATTAAATCAGCTGCCCAGACAATCAAGCAAGAAGCCTATAAAGATGTGGTGACCGGTCTTGGTAACCGTAATATGTTTGTTGAGTACTACGAACACCAGATCGAATCTGCCAGCGATAAGAGCTTTGGTTCACTGGCCATGGTGCGTTGTAGCGAGCTGCAAATGATTAACCAGACCCGGGGTTATCAAAAAGGCGATTTATATATTAAAGGGATTGCTGACATTGTTAAGCATGTTAGTGGTACCTACACGGGCAGTCAGGTGTTCCGCCTCAACAGCTCCGACTTTGCCGTTATTTTACCGAATATTCCGTCGAAAGAAGCCGAACGTTTTGGCGAAACCCTGCAAGCCAGATTTACTCAGTATCAGCAAAACCAGGAATTAAGCTCCGTTGCCAACACAGGTATTGTGCCTTACGAATCAGGTAAGCCGTTAGGTGAATTACTATCTGTTGTGGATAACGCCATGAGTATGGCACAGAGCAAGCAAGCCAATGCCTGGCACCTGCAGCGAGAAACGGACCTGGTTAATAATGTTGGTGCCGGATTTGGTAATCAAAACTGGCGACGCGTTATCCGCGAAGTCATTGAAAGCCGTCGGGTTATGCTGATGATGCAAAACATCATGCCGATCGGAAAAAATGTTAAAGCGTATGCCGAAATACAGGCACGCTTTAAAACCGAGGATGGGCAAATGCTGCCTACCGCGTCTTTCCTGGCGATGGCAGAAAAGTTAGAAATGGCTGTAGAAATTGATCAGCTCATCATTGATACCTCGATTGAGATGATTAAATCTCGCAATTTCAATGAAAAGTTCTTCGGTATCAATGTCACAGCATCCAGTGCCCACAGTGATCAGTTTGTTATCTGGCTTGAGCGCCGGCTGTTAAAAGAAGCCAACCTGGCATCTAAGCTTATTTTTGAAGTCAGCGAATTTGGCTTGCAACAGAATATTAAAGCCAGTAAACGCTTTATCGATATGGTACACCGGGTTGGTGCCCGTATCACAGTTGAACGTTTCGGTGTTGGGCTCACCTCCTTTAAGTTCTTCCGCGACCTGAAACCTGACTTTATTAAGATGGATGCGAGCTACACCCGCGGCCTGGAAGAAGATAAAAATAACCAGTACTTCATGCGTCTGATGGTCGACCTTGCGCATCGCATTGGAGTCAGTGTGTTTGCCGAAGGGGTCGAAAGCCAGGAAGAAAAGCACATTGTTGAGACCTTATGCCTTGACGGTGTTCAGGGCTACTACATCGAAAAGCCAAAAGAAGTTTGACACTCTGATGACAACAGGGCAAGTTTATTGCCCTATTGTCAACTTTAATAGCCATTTTTAACAAACTTTCCCTCCTCTCACCTGGCTAAATACTGTGATCTCTGGCCCGAAATTGTTAGAATTCTCAGTCTATTCTGGTTCTCTGTAAATTCATTCACACTAAGGGGCAAGCATGACAGAGTATATTCTGTTGCTTATTGGCACAGTGTTGGTAAATAACTTTGTATTGGTGCAATTCCTGGGTTTATGCCCATTTATGGGTGTGTCGGGCAAACTGGAGACTGCCATCGGCATGTCACTTGCGACAACCTTTGTACTGACACTGGCATCCGTCACAAGTTATCTGGTTAATCAGTACATTTTGCTTCCCCTGGATCTTACCTTCCTGCGCACAATGAGCTTTATTTTAGTGATTGCTGTAGTAGTGCAATTCACAGAGATGGTCGTTCGCAAGACCAGCCCAACTTTGTACCGATTGCTTGGTATCTTTTTACCTCTGATCACCACCAACTGCGCAGTATTAGGGGTCGCACTACTTAACATCAAAAATGACCACACATTTATCGGCTCCGCAGTGTACGGTTTCGGTGCCGCTGTGGGCTTTTCATTAGTGCTGGTTTTATTTGCCGCGTTACG
Organism: Pseudoalteromonas rubra; assembly: GCF_000238295.3. Lineage (NCBI taxonomy): Bacteria > Pseudomonadati > Pseudomonadota > Gammaproteobacteria > Alteromonadales > Pseudoalteromonadaceae > Pseudoalteromonas > Pseudoalteromonas rubra. The sequence continues at coordinate 3,298 of NZ_AHCD03000040.1, read as the reverse complement.
AGAACGCCTGGCAGTCGCAGATGTGCCCGCACCATTTAAAGGCGCATCGATAGCCATGATCACTGCCGGACTGATGTCACTGGCCTTTATGGGTTTTTCTGGATTGGTGAAGTTCTGAGATGACACTATTTTTTTACGCACTTATCGCCATCGGCGCGCTGGCGCTGGTATTTGGCCTTATTCTCGGCTACGCAGCCGTAAAGTATCGGGTTGAAAGCAACCCCATTGTTGACCAAGTAGATGCCATTCTACCCCAAACACAATGTGGTCAATGTGGCTATCCGGGGTGTCGTCCTTATGCAGAAGCCATTGCTAACGGTGACGACGTCAATAAATGCCCACCGGGTGGTGAAGCGACGGTCAAAAAACTCGCCGACTTAATGGGGGTTGAAGCCAAACCGCTGGCAGGTGGTGAAGAGGCAGAGCCCATTAAAAAAGTCGCCTATATACGCGAAGATGAATGCATTGGCTGCACGAAATGTATTCAGGCCTGCCCGGTTGATGCCATTGTTGGTGCGACTCGCCAGATGCACACTGTCATTGCCGATGAATGTACCGGCTGTGACCTGTGTGTTGACCCCTGCCCTGTCGATTGTATTGATATGATCCCGGTGGCACAAACCGTACAAACCTGGAAATGGCAGATAGATGCTATTCCTGTAAAGCAAATCGACTAAGAGGGTTAAGTGGAAACTTTACTTGAACAAATTGAACACGGTAAATTGTGGCAGTTTCCCGGTGGTATTCATCCACCGGAGCAAAAATCTGTGTCAAACCAGGCGAGTATTGGTCGTATTCCCCTGCCCGATTATCTGGTGCTCCCCCTGAAGCAACACATAGGTGCCAACGGCCAGCTGCTGGTCAATAAGGGAGATACCGTACATAAAGGCCAGGCATTAACCCGCCCGGGCGCAAACTGGTCATTACCGGTACATGCCCCGACGTCCGGTGTGATCAGTGATATCAAGCCAATGCCTTCTGCGCACCCTTCTGCGCTACCTGAGCTAAGTATCGTCCTCACCCCAGATGGCGAGGACCGCTGGTGTAAGCTTAACCCGGTGGCAGACTATAAGCAGTTAGACAATCAGGCCTTGATCGACATTATTCATCATGCCGGTATTGCCGGAATGGGTGGTGCCGGTTTCCCAACCTATGTAAAGGCCGACAGCGCTAAGCATAAGCCCATCGAGTTTTTAGTGGTCAATGGCGTGGAATGTGAGCCGTATATCACTGCAGATGATCTGTTGATGCGCGAACATGCCGAGCAAATTGTGCAGGGCATCGAGATTATGCAGCATCTGCTTAATCCTGAATATGTCCTGGTGGGTATCGAAACCAATAAACCCGAAGCCATTGAGGCCATGACAGCCGCTGCGGCACATAACAGTAAGATTCTCATCCGCAGCCTGCCCGTCAAATACCCCTCGGGTGGTGAAAAGCAGCTAATACAAGTGCTTACTTCGAAAGAAGTCCCCAGTGGCGGGATCCCAGCAGATGTCGGTGTTCTGGTGCAGAATGTCGGCACTTTGTTCGCTGTTAGCGAAGCCGTGTCTAAAGGCAAACCTCTGATTGAACGTGTGGTGACCATAACCGGTAACACCATCCAGACACCACAAAATGTCTGGGCCTTGCTGGGCACTGAAATTAAGCACTTACTTACCTGCCAGGGCTTTGAACCCGTTACTGACCAACGCGTCATCATGGGTGGACCTATGATGGGCTTTACTCTGCCAACGGTACGGATCCCGGTGGTAAAAACCACCAACTGTATTCTGGCTCCGGATAACCAGGAGCTGGCTGTTGCCGGCCCCGAGCAAGCTTGTATTCGCTGTAGTGCCTGTGCCGACGCCTGCCCACAAACGCTGCTGCCACAGCAGTTACAATGGTTTGCCAAAGGTAAAGAGTACGACAAACTCGAAGAGCATAACCTGTTCGACTGTATCGAATGTGGTGCCTGTGCCTATGTCTGCCCAAGTGAAATTCCACTGGTACAATATTATCGCGTAGCCAAAGCCGAAATCCGCGAACAGAAGCTCGAAAAAGTAAAGGCTGAGCGGGCTAAAGAACGCTTTGAGGCACGTAAAGAGCGACTCGAACGCGATCAAGAAGAGCGCCAGAATCGTCATAAACGGCCAGCACGCAGCACCCCTCGCAATGCCGAGCAACAAGACAAAGTCAGTGCGGCAATGGAACGCGTTAAACAGAAAAAAGACAGTCAGTCGGCAGTGCAGGCCGCCATCGAAAGAGCAAAGGCTAAAAAAGCCGCCGATGGCACACTGGAACCAGACAATTCAGAGGTCGCGCTGGAGCGCGCTAAACGAAAAGAAAAAGCGCGCCAGTATAAAGCAGACAAAGACGCCCAGGCTTCACCTGAGATGCATGCCGGTGGAGAAGGATCGCGCAAAGACGCCGTTGCTGCCGCGATAGCACGCGCCAAGGCCAAGAAAGCGGCCCAACAAAATGAAACAGCTGAACCGCAAACAGCAACCGACGACCCGCGTAAAGCAGCTGTCGCTGCCGCAATAGCACGTGCTAAAGCCAAAAAAGCGGCGCAACAGGATGATCAGCCAGCGCAACAACAAAGCGACGAGGCAGACAGCGATCCGCGCAAAGCCGCCGTTGCAGCTGCCATTGCCCGTGCTAAGGCGAAGAAAGCCGCCAAAGAGACAGAGCAACAAGCAGACGCAGAGCCTGCAGAGACTGACGCTGAGCCGGAGGATCCGCGCAAAGCCGCCGTCGCAGCTGCCATTGCCCGCGCCAAGGCCAAGAAAGCCGCCAAAGAGACAGAGCAACAAGCAAACGCAGAGACTGACTCTGAACCGGAAGATCCGCGCAAGGCCGCCGTTGCAGCTGCCATTGCCCGTGCTAAGGCGAAGAAAGCCGCCAAAGAGGCCGAGCAACAAGCAGACGCAGAGCCTACAGAGACTGACGCTGAACCGGAAGATCCTCGCAAGGCCGCTGTTGCAGCTGCCATTGCCCGCGCTAAGGCGAAGAAAGCCGCCAAAGAGGCCGAGCAACAAGCAGACGCAGAGCCTGCAGAGACTGACGCTGAACCGGAAGATCCGCGCAAAGCCGCCGTCGCAGCTGCCATTGCCCGCGCCAAGGCCAAGAAAGCCGCCAAAGAGACAGAGCAACAAGCAGACGCAGAGCCTGCAGAGACTGACGCTGAGCCGGAGGATCCGCGCAAAGCCGCCGTCGCAGCTGCCATTGCCCGCGCCAAGGCCAAGAAAGCCGCCAAAGAGACAGAGCAACAAGCAGACGCAGAGCCTGCAGAGACTGACGCTGAACCGGAAGATCC
>NZ_AHCD03000039.1 GCF_000238295.3 Pseudoalteromonas rubra | reverse complement strand
AAGGCGAAGAAAGCCGCCAAAGAGGCCGAGCAACAAGCAGACGCAGAGCCTGCAGAGACTGACGCTGAACCGGAAGATCCCCGCAAGGCCGCCGTTGCAGCTGCCATTGCCCGTGCCAAGGCGAAGAAAGCCGCCAAAGAGGCCGAGCAACAAGCAGACGCAGAGCCTGCAGAGACTGACGCTGAACCGGAAGATCCCCGCAAGGCCGCCGTTGCAGCTGCCATTGCCCGTGCCAAGGCGAAGAAAGCCGCCAAAGAGGCCGAGCAACAAGCAGACGCAGAGCCTGCAGAGACTGACGCTGAACCGGAAGATCCCCGCAAGGCCGCCGTTGCAGCTGCCATTGCCCGTGCCAAGGCGAAGAAAGCCGCCAAAGAGGCCGAGCAACAAGCAGACGCAGAGCCTGCAGAGACTGACGCTGAACCGGAAGATCCCCGCAAGGCCGCCGTTGCAGCTGCCATTGCCCGTGCCAAGGCGAAGAAAGCCGCCAAAGAGGCCGAGCAACAAGCAGACGCAGAGCCTGCAGAGACTGACGCTGAACCGGAAGATCCCCGCAAGGCCGCCGTTGCAGCTGCCATTGCCCGTGCCAAGGCGAAGAAAGCCGCCAAAGAGGCCGAGCAACAAGCAGACGCGGAGCCTGCAGAGGCTGACGCTGAACCGGAAGATCCGCGCAAGGCCGCCGTTGCAGCTGCCATTGCCCGTGCCAAGGCGAAAAAAGCAGCCAAAGAGGCTGAGCAGCAAGCAGGCGCAGAACCGGCCAATTCAGCGCCCGAGAGTGATGCGCCCCTGAGCGCGGAAGAAAAACGTCAGGCAGCAATTAAAGCCGCTGTGGCACGCGCAAAAGCAAAAAAGCAGGCCGCCGCCAAAGACCAAGAAGGAAATGATCTGTCATGAAATTAACCATGGCTTCATCGCCCCACAATCACAGCCATAAAACACTTAGCCGCCTGATGCTGACAGTGATCGCCGCGTGTGTTCCCGGTATTCTGGTGCAAAGTTACTTTTTCGGTGCCGGCACCCTGTTCCAGCTATTACTGGCGCTGCTAACCGTCAGTGCGACCGAAGCCGCTATGATGAAATTGCGCGGTCGCCCTGTCTGGCCAACACTCAGTGACGGCAGTGCCTGGCTGACCGCTGTGCTGCTGGCGGTGAGCATTCCACCTTTGGCCCCCTGGTGGGTCACTGTGATTGGCTGTGTGTTTGCCATTGCCATGGTCAAACAGCTCTATGGGGGTCTGGGCTTTAACCTGTTCAACCCCGCGATGGCTGCATACGTTTTGCTGTTGATCTCATTTCCGGTGCAGATGACCAGCTGGACACCAATCATAGACATACAAGCTACGCCGTTGTCAGTACTGGATCAACTGGCACTCATTTTTACTGAACAGACTCTGGCAGGTGTGCCACTCGCGGAAGCGCGCCAGGTCATTGACGGTACTACCTCAGCAACCCCGCTTGATCATGTCAAAACGGCCGTATCGCAAAATCTGACTGTCTCAGAAGCCACTGATAGTGCCGCGTTCGGGGAATATGCAGGACAAGGCTGGCAGTGGGTTAACCTGGCTTACCTGTTAGGCGGTTTGTACCTGCTAAAAGCCAAAATCATTAACTGGCACATCCCGGTGGCGTTTATTGTGACCCTGGCAATATGCAGCGGCCTGGGGTTTGCACTGTCTCCGGCAACGCAAGCAGGTACCCTGTTCCACCTGCTGAGCGGTGCGACTATGCTGGGCGCCTTTTTTATCGCCACCGATCCGGTATCAGCCAGTACTACCAACCGCGGCCGCCTGATCTATGGCGCACTCATTGGGCTGTTGGTTTATCTGATCCGTCATTTTGGTGGCTACCCAGACGCCGTCGCCTTTGCCGTATTGATCATGAACATGGCGGTGCCTTTGATTGATTACTACACGCAGCCTCGTACATACGGGCATGGAGCAAGCTCATGATCCTGTCATCAATGAAGAAAAACGGCTTTATTCTGACCGCCTTTGCACTGGCGACCACAGGTAGCGTCGCACTGGTACAAACCTTTACGGCGCCAGAAATTGCCAAACAGGAACAACGTCACCTGATGCGCGTCCTCACTCAGGTCATTCCACAGGCGCAATACGATAACGAGCTCTACCTCGACTGCACGGTAAGTAGTGCGCCGGAGCTGGGTCCTAACGGACCACATGTTATCTACAGAGCGCGCCTGCAAGATACCCCTGTCGCCTTGCTGGTGCAACATATCACACCGCGTGGCTACAGCGGCAATATCGACATTCTGAGTGCAGTCTACAACAATGGTGAGATCGCCGGCGTACGCGTCACGCGCCATGAAGAAACCCCCGGTCTTGGCGATAAAGTCGAACTGGCCAAGTCTGACTGGATAACCCGTTTCAGTGGAACGGTCGTAACTCAGGAAAAAGACCCGGCTTTTAATGTCCAAAAAGATGGCGGGCAATTTGACCAATTCACCGGTGCGACTATCACACCACGCGCCGTCGTTCAGAGCGTTAATGCCGCAGCCTGGTATGCCCGCAGCAATTTTGACTCGCTCTTTGCCGCGCCAAACCACTGTGAGGAGACCATCGATGAGTGAATTTAAACAACTCGCCCACGAGGGGATGTGGAAAAACAACCCAGCACTCGTGCAGCTGCTAGGCCTGTGTCCATTGCTGGCCGTCACCAGCACCATCACCAATGCTTTGGGCCTGGGGCTGGCCACTTTACTGGTACTGGTGGGCTCCAATGTCACCGTTTCCATAGTAAGAAACTGGGTACCCAAAGACATCCGGATCCCGGTCTTTGTGATGATCATTGCCGCCTTTGTAACTATTGTGCAACTACTTATGAACGCTTACACGTTCGGTCTTTATCAGTCATTGGGGATCTTTATTCCGCTTATCGTCACCAACTGTGCCATCATTGGTCGTGCCGAAGCATATGCCTCTAAAAATACGCCCCTGCTTTCGGCATGGGATGGCATTATGATGGGCCTGGGCTTTGGTGCTGTGCTGGTGTTACTTGGCGCCATGCGCGAGCTAATTGGCCAGGGTACCCTGTTTGATGGTGCAAACTTGTTACTGGGCGACTGGGCAACGGCACTGCGGATCGAAGTCATCGAGTTCGATAGTCAATTCCTGGTGGCCATTTTGCCGCCCGGCGCATTTTTAGGACTCGGTTTAATCATTGCAGCCAAAAATTATGTCGATGCCCGCAAAGAAGCTCAGGCTGAACCTGTCGACAACCCTGAAAAGGCGCCTCGAGCCAGAGTCACCAGCTTAGATTAATTCGCTGCGGGAAAGCCGTCACTTTCCCGCTCAACACCGATAAAATCAACAGCACAACCATACAGCAAGTAAGTCAGTACTATGAATAAAGCAAAACGACACGAAATTCTCACCCGTCTACGGGATGACAACCCTAACCCGGAGACTGAACTGGAATACACCTCGCCTTTCGAGCTGCTGGTCGCCGTCACTTTGTCGGCTCAGGCCACTGATGTGAGTGTCAACAAAGCCACTCGTAAGCTGTTTCCCGTGGCTAACACACCACAGGCGATTATCGACCTGGGTGTCGACGGCCTGAGGGACTATATCAAAACCATCGGCTTATTTAACTCCAAAGCCAATAACGTCTACAAGATGTGTCATATTCTGATGGAGCAGCATGGTGGTGAAGTCCCGGAGAACCGAGAAGCCCTTGAAGCCCTGCCCGGCGTCGGTCGTAAAACCGCTAATGTAGTGCTTAATTGCGCTTTCGGCTGGCCAACCATTGCTGTTGATACACACATATTTCGCGTTTCAAACCGCACTAAATTTGCCATGGGTAAAGATGTGGTCGCAGTTGAAGAGAAACTAGAAAAGGTGGTGCCAAAAGAGTTTAAAGTCGACGTCCACCACTGGCTGATTTTACTCGGTCGCTACGTGTGTACCGCACGCAAGCCTAAATGTGGCAGCTGTATCATCGAAGACTTGTGCGAGTTTAAAGAGAAAACAGAGTAAACACCTTGGTGCACAGTGGGCGCAACTCAAAGCCCACCACGCATCACTGCCGCCCACATTATTCGCTGTTTGCTGGTCGCCTGATCATCATTAGTCTTTTAAGCAACACACTGCTGCCAAGCACATCTGTGATTTGATTGTACCAGTTGGTAAACAAGACCCGGATCACCCAGTAGAAAAGTACCCCTATCATCAAATATATCAGCGCATTACTGTCTATGAAATCCGGCCAACTGTCTGATGTATTGGCTGAGAAAGACATCACCGCACCTAATAGCGCAAAACACGCTCTCCACGTATGCCTGACCATGCGATGCTTGCCGCTGAGTCCACCACTTAATATCATTTTGGCATCCAGACACGCAGCCATCGCGGCAATCACCGCATGAAGGGTAAATATGGTTTTGAATGTCGCTGAAAGCTCGGTGGCGGTATAAACAAAGTAAAGCAAGTCAAAGCTGATGTAGATGATCACCAGCATTGCAATGAACTCAAAAGCGCCCACTGAACGCTCTTTTCTCAACACAACCGCCCAGGCTGTTGAGCCATAGTACAAGGTCAGTAACGCCATCGTCAGGCCACCATTAAACAATGCAGCACTGCCCGCCATAATTAGCATAGAAAAGAAAAATAGATTTCCGGACCATCTGTGTCTGGTCGTTCCTTTGGCAAAACTCAACGCGCCTATGCCAAACAACAATAAAAATGACCCAGCAATAATATGCAACGTCAGCATGTCGCCTCCTTGTTATATCTGATATCTGTGAGCATTGCTTTTGTGCACCGTTGCTCGCCAAAGTCAGGAGTTATCCAAGCCTTCCCTGACCAAAATTTACACTAACAAGACGCGTGTTAATTTAGTACATCAATTGAACGATAAATCCAAATGAAGTGTTACAAACCATCACATTTGTGTCATGGCTAACCAATTTGTTTGAGCAGCATGCCTGCGTTACCTTTAGAACAAGTGTTGCAAACTCCATATATTCAGTGTCTTATTGACGTGTTAAGCTCACCTTATTAAGCAACGGATTGGTTATTCTCTGATGACGCTACCGCAACTACTCACGGCCCTGGTGCCAATCCTTAGCGTGTTTCTCTTGCTGGTATTATTTAGGTTACCTGCGAGGCAAGCTATGCCATTTAGTTTGCTGCTTAGCGCTTTATCCGCCTATTTGGTCTGGCAAGTTCCCTGGCAACAAATCTCAGCCGCCGCACTGGAAGGCTTGATCATCGCACTGACCATAATATGGATTGTTTTCGGGGCAATCTTTTTACTCAAGGTGCTACAACACACCGGTGCTGTCCTCACCATTAAACACGGGTTCGCCCGGATCAGTCCCGACAAACGTGTACAGCTGATTATCATTGCCTGGTTATTTGGCAGCTTTCTGGAGGGGGCAGCCGGATTTGGTACACCCGCAGCCATCGCTGCGCCTTTGCTGGTTGCCCTGGGGTTTACGCCGCTGAGCGCGGTTGTACTGGCACTGGTAGCCGACTCCAGTGCGGTCTCATTTGGTGCCGTTGGTACACCGGCGATTGTCGGAATTGGCCAGGGTGCAGCGAATATCGACTACACACAGGTTAAGCACATTGCTTTAACCGCCATTGGTATTGATATTATTGTTGCAGCCCTGTTACCGTTGATTTTAGTTATGCTGTATTGTCGCTTTTTCAACAATGCCCCAAGTTGGCGATCCGGATTTGCGATGGCGCCTTTTGCCCTATTCAGTGCGCTGGCTTTTACCCTGCCCGCATATGGCGTTGCCTGGTTACTGGGACCAGAGTTTCCCTCTGTGCTGGGCGCCATGGCAGGATTAGCGATTGTCTGCCCCTTAGCGCAAAAAGGGTTTCTATTGCCTAAACCCGAAAACACAACAATATCAACGACGTCGAATACTGACACTCCTTCATTGAGCCTGAGCAGAGCCTGGTTGCCCTATGTATTAGTTGCCGCATTGCTCGTGCTAACCCGGATCCCCTCACTGCCGTTCAAGGCAATACTTCAAAGCGTTCAGTTTGAATGGACCCATATCCTGGGATCCGCCATTTCAGTTAATGTCATGCCTCTGTACCTGCCTGGCAGTGTATTTGTCGTAACCGCGCTTTTTGCCTTGTGGTTGCAAGGCGGCACGATGTCACACTTTCGTCTTGCCCTGCAAAACAGTACCCGTATGTTATTGCCCTCTGTCATCGCATTGGGCGCAGCCGTGCCTATGGTACGCATCTTTCTTCACTCAGATATAAATGACGCAGACCTGCCTGCCATGCCGATGGCACTGGCTGAATCTGTCGCGTTACACTTGAGTGACTTTTGGCTATTGATTGCACCCCTGGTGGGTGCATTAGGGGCGTTTATCGCGGGCTCCGCAACCTTTTCTAATCTGATGTTTGCCAGCTTTCAGCAAGCATTGGCTACAGAAGCCGGGCTGGATATGCAGCTGGTGCTGGCACTACAAATGCTTGGCGCAAATGGTGGCAATATGATTGCGGTGGTCAATGTGGTGGCAGCCGCCAGTGTCGTCGGCCTGCATGGCAAAGAGGGTGATATTATTCGTTACACCCTGATTCCCATGCTTTATTACTGCCTGACGGCCAGCCTGATTGCCTGGCTGATTTTTGTTTAGTGCTCCCACGAAGGGAAAGGGTCCGGCAGCGTTTTCCACGCTTGCTGGCCTTTTAGCACGTCTTCTTCACTCAGCAAACACGCGTTCAGGCGGCGGATAATGTCTGCTTTATCCAGCCCCTGACCAATAAACACTAATTCCTGTCGCATGTCGCCAAAAGGCTCAACCCAGTGCTCTTCAATGGCAGCAATATATTCCGGGTCTTCTGGCCACTGATCTCGTGGCACGGCTTTCCAAAATAACCCTGCCGCGCCATGTCTGGCAATTCCCCCAGCCTGACTCCAGCTACCGGCAAAGTGAGGCCGGGTTGCCAGCCAGAAAAATCCCTTTGAGCGGATCAGCTTGCCGGCCAGCTCGTCACTATGTAAGAAATCATAAAACTTTTCCGGATGGAAGGGTCTTCTGGCACAAAAAGTAAAACTGCTGATGCCAAACTCTTCCGTTTCCGGAATGTGCTCGCCCCTGAGCTCTTTGAGCCAGCCGGGTGCCTGCTGGGCTTTTTCAAAACTGAATTTTTTGGTATTTAACACCTGCGCCAGAGGGACCTTGCCATGTGCCATGGGTATTTGCTCAGCATCGGTATTAAGTGTACGCAGAATGCTCTGCAAACGTTTAAGCTCGGTATCTGAGATCAAATCTGTTTTGCTGATCAGCAATACATCGGCAAATTCAACCTGTTCAACAAGTAAATCGGCCACACTACGCTCATCTTCCTCACCTAAGCTCTCTCCGACATCCTGCAACGCCTCAGCCCTGTCGTAGTCTTTCAGAAAGTTCACCGCATCCACCACTGTAACCATGGTATCCAAAGTGGCGATGTCAGATAGACTTACCCCCTGCTCATCTGCAAAGGTAAAGGTTTCGGCCACAGGCAATGGTTCAGAAATGCCAGTTGATTCAATCACCAGGTAATCATATTTACCCGACTTCGCCAGCCGGTTGACCTCTTCAAGCAGGTCTTCTCTGAGTGTGCAACAAATGCACCCATTACTCATCTCAACCAATTTTTCCTCAGCCCGATTGAGACTCACTTCATTTTGAACCGTCGCAGCATCAATGTTGATTTCGCTCATATCATTGACTATAACGGCTACTTTTAGCCCCTCACGGTTACTTAGAATATGGTTAAGTACCGTAGTTTTTCCTGCCCCTAGAAAACCTGACAACACGGTTACGGGCAATAAATTTGATGTATTTAACTTAGCCATTGCTTGATTACCTTACACAGTTTTTGACGGTAGATTTGTGTGGGTTCAAGTTCTGTCAGACATCTCTGTCTTTAACGTACATGTGCTCCTTCAGTTCAGAGCACAGTTTTACGTCAGCGCATAATTCAGCAGTGGGTCTTGCCAGCAAGCGAGCAATGCCGATCGGCTCACCTGTTTCCTGACAATAGCCGTACTCATTGAGCCGGATCCGCTCCAGTGCCTGCTGAATTTTAGGTAACAACTTTTGCTCACGGTCAACAATACGCATCAGGATCATGCATTGCTCCTCCCATGATGCTCTGTCACTCAAATCAACCAATTCAGGCGGATCCATAATTTGTGCTTTGGTGTCGCGAATGCGCGCTCTGGTAGAGTCATGTAACTCAATCAGATATTGTCTGAAAAATGCCAATTGCTCAGCATTCATATAGTCGGATTCAGGTGCAGCCAAAATTTGCTCGGTTGTGAGCGCTGAGGGAGTGGATTTAAGTACTTGCATACAGGTGCCTTGTCAGAACATTGAACTTGACAATGTTATATTATAACAAAACTGCATTTAAAAGGATCACCCGATAAAATTTATTTATTTGCGATACCGCGTTGCCTGAATGAGTTAGTAGAGCTTTGCATTACAAGCCAGGACAAGGTCAGTCAATATTTAGCTTATCCGCCAAAGACATATGATAATTTAGCAAGGTTATTTTTGCCTGTATCACCGCGCTTTCTTCCTCAGTGAACTGACTCAGCACTTGTCGCAGCTGGGCTTTGCCTGAACTCATTGTGGCCAGCGCCTCTAGCACGCTTAAACGCACTAACTCACTCTCACTGTCGCTGGCTGTTGCGATCAGAGCCTGTATCTGGCTGAGATGCTCAGTGCTTGCCTCAAACTGTTCTACGTTTTGTGCCATTAAGTGAATCGCAAGACTCTGAAATAACTCACCTTTGTACTGGCTTTGTGTCATTAAATCCGTGAAAAAGTACTGAGATACCAGCTGTGGCATTTCTTCGAGATAGTGTTCTATCTCATCAAACTGTGTGTATATATCCGCGCTTGAAATACGAAAGTCTGTCAGCAAATGCTGTTCAATGAGTCTAGCAATATCCTGAATGGCATAATCCGCCAAGTCTGGATAAACATGACTGTCTAAACCGATGTCCTGTGCTATCACTAATAAAGCGGCTTTGTCAGTACTTGCCTGCCTCGGCATGCTCCCACTATTAGGTGTAGGTGCTGTTGTGGTTTTTACCTGCTCTTTCGGTCTCTCCTTTATCTCGCTCAAAAACGGGATACCTGTCTCAAAGTGAGGTGCTGATTTTGCAGCCGGGCGTTCAGCGCTACCTGCATGCGCGCCACTTTCCGGGGAGGGTTGATACAGTGACATCGCCGCTATCAGAAAACCGAACATAAAGCACAAGAAGTTGATCAGTAGGTGTTTAGCTTTCATGCTACATCTCAATAAAAGTTAGCAGACTGACCTGAAATGGTCAGTCTGCCTGTTGATGTTAGTGGATATCGAAGCGTACGCCCTGGCAGCCATTGTTGTGATAGGCCGTTCCCGCGCTCTTAATAGACCAGAAGATCTCTCCGCGCGTTGAATTTGCATTGGTTGGTGTGAATGTGCGTTTGCAGGTTTTAGTTTTTTTGTTGTCCCAGACAGGCTTACCATGCTTGAGTTTGACGAAGGTATAATCCAGTTCCATTTTATACTCTTCGTTGATGTTCGCACTGAGATCTGGATAAAAGCCGTGGCCATAACCCGATGTCAGGTTTTGCTTTCTTTTTTCACGAAATACAACAGTATTATCACTAATACGCTTGATCTTTAGCTCAACCGTGGTCACTGTGTAGCCGCCACGGTTGCAGTAAAAAATCATGGATTGATTGCCACGGGTCGTATTTGCCCAGTTGTAAGGTGCAACGTCTCGCCAGATCTCGCAATCTTGCTTTTTACCGGAGAAGTAACCTCCATCGACTCCTGCTACGCTCACCTGCGTGTTCGCCAGTGTCATGATCAGTGCTGCGACACCCATTTTTGAGGCTTTCTGGAACTTGTTCATTTGTTATCCCTGTGTGTGATTTATGTACGCATATCAATGTCAAAATCTGTGATTTAGACACATAAAGTTGAAATTCTAAATCATACCAGCAAGAAATAACTTATTCACATTTTCATAATCTTTTTTAATTACTGAGTCGCAACAGAAACTGATCGACCAATGCAGCTTGATCGGCCAGTGCTTGCTCTGTATTTTTCATTGCTGCTGTGGTGGTGTCTGCACTTTGCATTGAGGCATTCGCAAGCCCGGAGATATTGACGGCTTTGTCGTTTATCTCATTACTGGCACCCGACATTTGGTCAGTCGCAGTGGCTATTTCGTAATTCAGTGCAGAAATATCTTTTACCATATGCTCTATCGAGGCCAGGTTTTCTTTTGTTTGCTCAGCCTGAGCCACACATTCAGTCGACTTCTCAACCCCATTTTGAATCGCCGCTACCGCGCGCTCAGCCCGTTGTTTGAGCCCGGCGACTATATCATCAATCTCTCTGGTCGAATCCTGAGTACGTTGTGCCAATGCCCTTACTTCATCAGCCACCACGGCAAAACCTCGGCCCTGCTCACCAGCCCTGGCTGCTTCTATAGCCGCATTCAGAGCTAGCAAATTAGTCTGCTCCGAAATATCACGTATCACATCAACCACTCCCCCAATATGCACGGTTTGTTCATTTAGCTCAGCAATATCACGCTGAGTGCGGCTCAACTCTTCGCATAAAGCATGGTTTGTTTGCATACTGGCCTGCACCACAGAGTTCGAATCCAATACTGAACGCAACGCCCCTTCAGAGCGGTTCGCTGCATCACTGGTATTGCCCGCAATATCAGAAATCGCAGCGGTCATTTCGTTCATCGCAGTCGCCAAAGAACCAGTCTGACTTTGTTGCTCCTGTAATAGCTCGGTATTGCTGTGGCATTCTGACACGGTTGCTTGTGCATGCTGGTCAACAAGCTGACTGGCATCCTGTACTCTGCCCAATACAGCGCGTAGCTCAGAACCCCGAGCCAACAACGCCAGCTCAATGGCCGCGACATCATTCACTTTATTAAGGTAGATTTTTTGCATCAGCGGATTGTCGTAAACTTGTTTGGCTTTTTTACTCAAACGACGCACCGGTGACAACCTTTGATAAGTCAACGTGAGTACGCCAGCGAGCAGTAAGGTCTCCAGGAGATAGTTCCATGGTGCAGGTAAGCTGGTAAAAATCATGCTCAATATATAAGACACCAATAGGATCAACATCATTTGAGCTGACAAAGACATAGATGAACGCGTCAATTTTGCTGCATCAACCCCCTTATCAAGTTGCTGGTAAATGTTTTCAGCACGTTTCACCACCTCCCGTTCGGGCTTGGTTCGCACGGATTGATACTCGGCAGTTTGGCCAAGCTCATCATTGATTGGCGTCACATAAGCATTGACCCAGTAATGGTCTCCATTTTTACAGCGATTTTTTACTATGCCCATCCAGGGCTTGCCTGTTCCGATGAATTGCCAGAGGTCTTTAAATGCGGCTTTGGGCATGGTTGGGTGACGTACCAGGTTATGTGGCTGCCCTTCCAGCTCATCTAATTCGAAGCCAGCAACGTCACAAAAGCTTTGGTTCGCGTACGTGATCCGCCCTTTTGTATCTGTGGTAGATAAGAGGTTATAAGAGACCGGATAATCATTTTCTTTATCCGTATAATCGGTACACCTTTTGGCCATGATACTCACCTAAAAGACGCGATACTAACCCATTTTTCCGAGGTGAGCTTGTTAATAAAGCCTTAACTTTGTTTTAAATCAAATAATTCAAGTAAATGAAATATATGAAAAAATTAATTAGAATATTGAAAATAACAAAACAGAGGAGGATAAATATAACGGGGAATTTACGAATATGAATTTAAAAAAATGGTATTACTAAGAAGAAAAGTGGCGTCCCCTAGGGGATTCGAACCCCTGTTACCGCCGTGAAAGGGCGGTGTCCTAGGCCTCTAGACGAAGGGGACGCAGGTGTTGTTCCTGTGTCACTAGGACTGGTTATTTAGACTCTTACCATACGAGAATCATACCTACCTGAGTAAGTGGCGTCCCCTAGGGGATTCGAACCCCTGTTACCGCCGTGAAAGGGCGGTGTCCTAGGCCTCTAGACGAAGGGGACGCAGAATTTGTCTAGCAAATCACTGATTTGCTAATTCTGCGTTGAGATGAGTCTTTTGCCAGCAAAAGCGAACGGCATTATTCTCTCTCTTACAGAATGTTCTGTGTCACTAGGACTGGTTATTTAGACTCTCACCATATGAGTTTAGTACTTACCGAAGTAAGTGGCGTCCCCTAGGGGATTCGAACCCCTGTTACCGCCGTGAAAGGGCGGTGTCCTAGGCCTCTAGACGAAGGGGACACTGAATGTGTCACTAGGACTAGTTGTTTATACTCTTACTATACGAGTTTTATGCTTACTAAAAGTAAGTGGCGTCCCCTAGGGGATTCGAACCCCTGTTACCGCCGTGAAAGGGCGGTGTCCTAGGCCTCTAGACGAAGGGGACACTGAATGTGTCACTAGGACTGGTTATTTAGACTCTTACCATACGAGTATCGTACTTACCGAAGTAAGTGGCGTCCCCTAGGGGATTCGAACCCCTGTTACCGCCGTGAAAGGGCGGTGTCCTAGGCCTCTAGACGAAGGGGACACTGAATGTGTCACTAGGACTGGTTATTTAGACTCTTACCATACGAGTATCGTACTTACCGAAGTAAGTGGCGTCCCCTAGGGGATTCGAACCCCTGTTACCGCCGTGAAAGGGCGGTGTCCTAGGCCTCTAGACGAAGGGGACACTGAATGTGTCACTAGGACTGGTTATTTAGACTCTCACCATATGAGTTTGGTACTTACCTGAGTAAGTGGCGTCCCCTAGGGGATTCGAACCCCTGTTACCGCCGTGAAAGGGCGGTGTCCTAGGCCTCTAGACGAAGGGGACACAACATTTCGAAGTATGGCATTCGAAGCCACATTCGAACATTATATCACTAGGACATATTTACACTAGGTTTGGTGGAGCTAGGCGGGATCGAACCGCCGACCTCTTGCATGCCATGCAAGCGCTCTCCCAGCTGAGCTATAGCCCCTCACCTATTCGCAATGAAACGTCACCGCCTCATCGCTGAGTGCGGGGCGCATTCTATGCATCACAGAAAACAAAGTCAACACCTTTTCTGCAAGTTTTTCTTAACTGCTGGAAAAACACCCCGAAAGAACAGAATATAAGCGAAACTCAGGGTGCAATCAATAGAAGTCTATGTTTTTGCTCAATTTAAAACCAGCTCACCCTATCAAACACGGGTCATGGCACTTCCCCATCAGTATTTTGAGGTCACCGTTACCCATATCTTCTATCATTCTCTCCAAGCTGTAGTTAAATTAAAAAACGCAGATTAATGCCCTGCCACATGCAACAATTGATTTGAGCTGAGACTCAAAGATACTTAGCACAAAAATAAGCCTTTTAATATTGCCCGACAACTCACCCCCCTCTTTAATTCACCTGTAACCTGATCCCCCTCACAACTCCCAATTCTATTTCTATCACTTTCATAAGATATCTATGCTTCATTTATTGCCCGGACATATAATGAAGGGGAATACCCAAAAAACGAACAAGTGAACATAAAAGAAGCATGCAGATAAAAAATCAGGATTTTGTGTTGACTCCTTTGAAAGGAAACATATAATAGCGCCCCACAACGACACGGCAAGGTGTTGTTGGTTTCAAATGTGGGTTGTTAGCTCAGTTGGGAGAGCATCGCCCTTACAAGGCGAGGGTCACTGGTTCAAGTCCAGTACAACCCACCATAATTTTGGTGAACTTGGTCGATGCAGCATCGCGCTCATTATTACCAAGGCTAGGACTATGATTTAAGATCAGCACAGCCATTCACATTTGAAACAAGCGTATTGGGTTGTTAGCTCAGTTGGGAGAGCATCGCCCTTACAAGGCGAGGGTCACTGGTTCAAGTCCAGTACAACCCACCATTATTTTTTGCATCGGCTTTTTAATGTCAGGTAAAATTTAGTTGCAATACGCACAAATCAGAATACACAAGTTATGGGTTGTTAGCTCAGTTGGGAGAGCATCGCCCTTACAAGGCGAGGGTCACTGGTTCAAGTCCAGTACAACCCACCATAACTTCTATAACATTCTGAAAATTTAAGATGGGTTGTTAGCTCAGTTGGGAGAGCATCGCCCTTACAAGGCGAGGGTCACTGGTTCAAGTCCAGTACAACCCACCATTAATTGGTGAACTTTGGTCGATGCAGCATTGCGCTCATTCTTACCAAGGCAAGGGTCTGATTTAAGGTCAGTACAACCCACCATCTTAAACGCAATTCTTGCCAAAATAATACTCTGGGTTGTTAGCTCAGTTGGGAGAGCATCGCCCTTACAAGGCGAGGGTCACTGGTTCAAGTCCAGTACAACCCACCATTTCCTCGGAAATACAGAGTATATACCTGCATATATGCATGGGTTGTTAGCTCAGTTGGGAGAGCATCGCCCTTACAAGGCGAGGGTCACTGGTTCAAGTCCAGTACAACCCACCATAATTTTGGTGAACTTGGTCGATGCAGCATCGCGCTCATTATTACCAAGGCTAGGACTATGATTTAAGATCAGCACAGCCATTCACATTTGAAACAAGCGTATTGGGTTGTTAGCTCAGTTGGGAGAGCATCGCCCTTACAAGGCGAGGGTCACTGGTTCAAGTCCAGTACAACCCACCATCATTTAAATTCCTGTTATTTACTCGTATACATTGGTCGATGCCACATCGCGCTCATTCCTAACCAAGGCGAGCATTACCAATTCAAATCCAGTACAACCCACCATCATCTAAATTCCTTTTATTTATCTCGTATACATTGGTCGATGCCACATCGCGCTCATTCCTAACCAAGGCGAGCATTACCAATTCAAATCCAGTACAACCCACCATCATCTAAATTCCTTTTATTTATCTCGTATACATTGGTCGATGCCACATCGCGCTCATTCCTAACCAAGGCGAGCATTACCAATTCAAATCCAGTACAACCCACCATCATCTAAATTCCTTTTATTTATCTCGTATACATTGGTCGATGCCACATCGCGCTCATTCCTAACCAAGGCGAGCATTACCAATTCAAATCCAGTACAACCCACCATCATCTAAATTCCTTTTATTTATCTCGTATACATTGGTCGATGCCACATCGCGCTCATTCCTAACCAAGGCGAGCATTACCAATTCAAATCCAGTACAACCCACCATCATCTAAATTCCTTTTATTTATCTCGTATACATTGATCGATGCCACATCGCACTCATTCCTAACCAAGGCGAGCATTACCAATTCAAACCCAGTACAACCCACCATCATCTAAATTCCTGTTATTTATCTTGTGTACTTGAGTCGATGCCACATCGCACTTATCTCAGACAAAGCATTGCCCACTATTTTCTCTGTATTCTTACCAAGCTTTTTAATCCTTATGTTCCAAAAGAAAAAATAAACGTCTAGACTAAAAGCATGCAGAATTTATTCCTTTATCTTTTACTCTATGCCTGTTCAACCCTTTGTAAATGCAAAAATTTTGATCGTGGAAGAACAGCAGCTAGCGCTGAGTTACATTAAACAGTCGCTGGACCAGCTGGCTTACAAAAACGTCCAGTTTGCCGAAAACGCCCAGCTGGCAAAGGAAAGCTGTATCCATCATAAATTCGATTTAATTATTTGCTCGTTTGATCTGAGCAAACGTCAGAATGGGTATCAGCTATACGAGGAGTTGCTTAAAAAACGCCTGATCCGCCAAAGCACCGGATTTATTTTCACCTCCGCTGAAACCAGTCCAGAGTTAGTTCACAGCATCGTTGAGTTGCAACCAGATGACTTCCTGGTGAAGCCTTTTAGCATAAAGGAGCTTAAAGCGCGTATTGAGCGGGTGTTAAAGCGTAAACGTAGCCTTAAGGCGCTCTACAACCTGATTGACGACGAAAATTACTCTAAGGCACTCAAACTCATTAACTCTGAACTTGAGAGCGGTGAGCACGCTTACAGCCCGATTTTACTAAAGCTTAAAGGCGAGACGCTGTTAAAACTTAAGCTGTTTGACGAAACCAAACAATTCTATCGCTCCGTACTTGAGCTGCAAAAGTTTACCTGGGCCAAACTTGGTTTAGTCGAAACCCTGATTGCAAATAATGAAGACATCATGGCGCAAAAAATGCTCAAGTCACTAGTAGAGAAAAGCGAAACCCGACTTGCCGCCTTAGATCTATTGTCTCGCCTGGAGCTCAAACTCAACCAATTTGAAGAAGCGCAGGAGTCGTTGGTAAAAGCCTCTCAAATTGCGCCGCGCAATATTGAGCGTCAGAAATCCCTCAGTACTGTTGCCCGAATTAACCATGATTATGAATGCAGCTACAATGCACAAAAAGAAATCGCTAACTTTGCCCGCTTTTCAATGCATGATAGCCCTGAAGTCTATTTGAATGCAGCACGAGCCGGCATTGACTTTGCGCTCAGCACAGATCAGCACGACCAGATCACCCGTCTCACCCGGCAAACTCAGCAATATCTGAGTGATCTCAAAAAGCAGTTCCCCAATGCCAACAACCAGACTCAAATTGACGTGTTAAACGCACGGCTTCATTACCTAAAAGATGAACATACCAAAGCGCGACAACTCATGGAACAGTTGGAAGATGAACCTCAAATACGCTCGGTTGATGCTGCATTAGATAAAGCCAAAGCCTTCCACGAATTGGGGTTTCAGCACAAAGCAGAAGCGTTGTTTGGTCAAATAATTACGCACTGCGAACGCCATCAGCAGCAGAAAGATCCAACCTTAATGCACCTGCTTCAACAACAACAGGATGAACGCAAAAACATCACAATGGGGCCAAAAGAACTCAATAACCATGCTGTAAAACAGTTCCAGAAGGGGCAGTTAGACGTGGCATTAGAAGCGTTCACACAAGCATTCAGAGTGATGCCTAAAAATGCCAGTATCGCACTCAATTTACTGCAGTGTCTGGCTGATGCAACCGGAAAGCAAGCCACCACATTTAACTCAAATCTGGCAGAAAAGTGCTATAAAACACTGAGTGCAGCACAACTTGAGCCAGAGCAGCAGGAACGTTTCGACAAGCTACAAGCCCAGCTCGCAGAGATGAAACTGGACTTTAAAGCCTAACGACAAACGCCCCGCCCTGTTAGGTTAGTGGGTGCCTTCTTCGTGTTTTTTCAACGCCAGTGCATTGACACAATAGCGTAAACCACTAGGCTTAGGCCCATCCGGAAAAACATGTCCAAGGTGCGCATCGCAGACATTACAAACAATCTCCACTCTGTCCATACCATGGGAGCGATCCAGCCGATAAGCGACTGAATCAGCACAATATGGCTGCGTAAATGAGGGCCAGCCTGAGCCGCTATCAAACTTTTCTTCTGCATCAAATAGCAGCTGGTCACAACAGGCACAATGATATTTACCCGGTGAAAATACAGTGCAGCTTTGCGAGCTAAACGGACGCTCTGTACCGCGGTTGCGGGTGATATGAAAAACTGAAGGTTCCAGCAATGCCTGCCATTGCATCAGATTTTTTTCGACGCGCCTGGGTGGTTGTGGATTGCCGTTGTCTGCGAACTGCAGAATATCTCGCCAAGTTAACATGTCTCTTTCTCCGCTTGATGTAGGGTTACTCCATATTGGCAAACACATGAGATTTGTCTTATTGTTATAGAGTCACACAGCCAGTCCGGATCAGACTAGCGTGTTATTTTTACGCCAATATGAAAGCCACGATCGCCCTAATGTTTAGTTGTTAGCCCGTCAGCGTCAAGTCAATTATTTTCAGGTTCAGGCCAATCCCCAAAAAAACACGTTAAGTATCGGCTTTTGAGCAAATATAAAATTACCCAGGACACCAACACGGCTTGAATGGCCAGATAGAAAGAAAATTGATACTGCGCCTGAACAATTTGCATGCCTAACCAGGCCAGATCGAGACAGGCTGCCAGCAGTAATGGCCAACGCATATGGCGCCAGAAGCTGGCAAGTTTGGGAGAACTCGTTGGCCTGCGCAGTGAAAACAACACCGTTGGGAGGAGTGCCAGACTGGCTATCATAACTGCCACAAAGAAGTGTTGCTTTGAATGGAAAAACAAAGACATGAGGTCAAGATCAGGACGCCATGTGAGGGCTGAAACCAGCCACAGAAAAAAGGGTCTGAGCAACACCAACAAAGTCAGATTAAACCCTACAGGCGTGCGATATACTCCATATTTATCCCAATACTCGGGCCCATACCCTGCCTGTAACTTGCTCATACCACTTCTCTCATTCTGTGGCAGGCGAGTAGCCTGCCTGTTAATTACCCCTGATGTGAATCAAGTAGTGCAATCAGCGCCGCTTCATCAAGGATATCAATCCCGAGGTCCTGCGCCTTAGTCAGCTTAGAACCCGCTTTTTCGCCTGCAACGAGCGCATGGGTATTCTTTGACACGCTACCGGATACTTTGGCACCCAGCGCCTGCAATCGAGCCTTAGCATCATTACGGTTTAGCTGACTCAAAGTACCTGTCAGAACGTATGTTAAACCAGCAAGCGGTTGCTCACTTTCTTCCTTCGCCGCAATTTCAGGCCAATGTAGTCCCTGTTCTAGCAGATCGCTCACCACCTTCTGATTGTGAGGCTCAGAGAAGAACGCATGGATATGCTGGGCAACCACTACGCCAACATCGCTGACTTCCTGTAGACTTTCAATGGAGGCGTTCATCACGTTTTCAAGCGTCAAATAGTGATTCGCCAGGTTTTGTGCTGTGGCCTCGCCCACTTCACGGATCCCAAGTGCGTACATAAACTTAGCCAGAGTCGTTTGTTTGGCTGCCTGCAATGCCGCAACCAAATTTTTGGCTGACTTCGGGCCCATACGCTCCAATGACTCAAAGTGCCCCTGACGCAATGTGAATAATTCAGCTGGCGTCGTGATCAACTCGCGCTCAACCAGCTGCTCAACAATCTTGTCACCCAATCCATCTATGTCCAGTGCCTTACGCGAGGAAAAATGTTTAATCGCTTCTTTACGTTGCGCACGACACACTAAGCCACCAGTACAACGCGCAACCGCTTCCCCCTCTACGCGTTCAACATGGGAATCACACACCGGA
The DNA here is from genome assembly GCF_000238295.3 of Pseudoalteromonas rubra. Lineage (NCBI taxonomy): Bacteria > Pseudomonadati > Pseudomonadota > Gammaproteobacteria > Alteromonadales > Pseudoalteromonadaceae > Pseudoalteromonas > Pseudoalteromonas rubra. The sequence goes on along the minus strand of NZ_AHCD03000039.1, from coordinate 54,284 downwards.
CAGGTAGCCGGGAAAGTAATCTCACGGGCATCCGCAGGCCTTTTATCCAGCACCACCTGGGTGATCTGAGGGATCACGTCTCCGGCACGTCGAATGATAACTGTATCACCCACTTTTACGCCCAAACGCTCGATTTCATCCCGGTTATGTAACGTCGCATTAGACACTGTGACACCACCGACAAATACGGGCTCGAGCCGAGCTACTGGTGTAATGGCACCAGTACGACCAACCTGGAACTCGACATCCAGTAACTGAGTCAATTCCTCCTGTGCGGGGAATTTAAACGCAATGGCCCAGCGCGGCGCACGTGCGACAAAACCGAGCTGCTCCTGAAACGGCTTATGGTCGACCTTGATCACCACACCATCTATTTCGTAAGGCAGCGCATCACGCTCTGTCATGATGGCCTCATAATACTGATAAGCCGCGCTGGCACCCGTCACCCGCTTTGTCTGCGGACACATTGGCAAACCCCACTCTTTTAACTGTTGTAGCTGAGCATAGTGAGTATCGGCCAGCTCAGCACCCTGTACGACACCCATTGAATAGGCGTAAAACATCAGTGGCCGCTTAGCGGTAATTTTAGGATCCAGCTGACGCAGACTTCCCGCTGCGGCATTACGTGGGTTAGCAAAGGTTTTTTCGTCGCGTTGCGCTGCGGTTTCATTCAGGCGAGCAAACCCCGCTTTGTCCATAAAGACTTCGCCACGTACTTCCAGCTCCGCGGGAATATCATCGCCACGCAGGCGCAATGGAATATTACGGATGGTCTTGACGTTCTCGGTGATATTTTCACCCACCTGACCATCACCGCGAGTTGCAGCCTGGACCAGCACACCATTACGATAAAGAATAGAGACAGCCAGGCCATCCAGCTTAGGTTCACAACAAAAATCCAACTCTGCATTGTGCAGCAGGCGTTCTTTAATGCGGCGATTAAAAGCTGTGAATTCAGCTTCATCAAACGCGTTATCGAGCGACAACATAGGCACCTGATGAGTGACCTGCTCAAATTTACTCAGCGCTGCACCGCCTACTTTCTGAGACGGTGAGTCCGGGGTTACATAGTCAGGGTGCTGAGTTTCCAGCTCGATCAGGGCACGCATTACACGGTCATATTCTGCATCGGGTACCGTTGGCTGATCCAAGACATAGTATTGGTAGTTATAGACTTCCAATTGCTGTCTTAATTCTTTGATTTGTTTGCTGATAGTTTCTGACATTACAACCTCTTAATAACACAAAAAGCCACGGACCCGGGTCCGTGGCTCTGTCGCGTCTGAGCCCGAAGGCAGCTTTAACGCTTATACGGTATATTCTCGTACCTTTTCGACATAGGCACGAGTGGTATTCACAGTGAGTGGCTCTCGATTGCTATCCAGCACACTGGCACCAAATTCATCGGCGAGTTTCTTTGCAGCACTGTGCAACATATTGAACGCCGCCATGCTGTCACCTTCACACGGCAAGGTCATAAACAGACTCACGCCACCGGTGCTAAATTGTTCCATATTGTCGATATCGAAGGTGCCCGGATTGTACATATTGACCAAACGGAACAAAACTGGTCCATTGCCGGATGATTCAACATGACGATTGAAAAAGCCTTCATCTGAGTACTTAAAGCCCAGACTCAATACGCAAGGTAGCAGCTTAGAACCCGCCATGGTTAGCCCTTCAGGCATATCAATATGCAGAATAATAAAGTCCTGTGGCGCCATTTCCTGCGGAGCTTCCTGCAGCTCAGTATCCGCTTGCTCAGTGGCGTCGGTATCGGCTTCAGCAGAGGCCGGTTGTTTATCCTCATCAACGGCAGAAAAGCTCATCTCGCCCAGTTGTGGCTCTTCTTCGCGTTGTGGCTGGGGTGCCGTCTCCGGTTTTTTTGCGGGTGCGGGGCTATCGGTGTCCTGGTTCTCTTTTTTTCTCACCGACCATAAGCCATGTATCAATAATCCACCAATGATCAGTGCACTGATCACGATTAATGCCCATCTTAATTCTGTGGCCATTGCTCACCTTTACTTATTATGCATGCGCCATTTGCACTGCTTGTTCTATATCTACGGCAACCATACGTGAAACTCCGGGTTCCGCCATGGTTACCCCCGTCAGCCGGCCTGCCATTTCCATTGCGACCTTATTGTGGCTGATGTAAATAAACTGCACCGTTTGCGACATTTCTTCGACCAATCGGCAGAAGCGTCCTACGTTCGCATCGTCCAGCGGTGCATCTACTTCATCCAGCATACAAAATGGGGCCGGATTTAGTCTAAATATTGAAAATACCAATGATAATGCGGTCAGGGCTTTTTCTCCACCACTTAACAGATGAATTGTCGAGTTTTTCTTACCCGGCGGTCTTGCCATTATGGTGACGCCACTTTCTAATAAGTCATCACTGGTGAGTTCCAGATAGGCGCTACCACCGCCAAACACCTTGGGAAACAGTTCCGCCAGGTCCTGATTCACCTGATCAAAGGTCGTTTTAAAACGGCTGCGTGTCTCACGGTCAATCTTACGAATAGCCCCTTCAAGCGTTTCCAGCGCGGCACTGAGATCGTCCAGCTGCTCGTCAAGATACCGCTTGCGTTGCTGGGCCTCATCAAATTCTTCAATCGCGGCGAGGTTGACCGCCCCCAACAGGCTCAGCTGCTGGGCAATGCGAGTCAGTTTCCCTTGATGGCTGCTGGCCTGCGCCTCTTCAGGTAGCTGAGCCAGGACGTCTTTGAGTGTCTGGCGCAGCTCTGTTAAAGGTTCAAGCACGGCCTGTGCCTTCACCATTAAACTCTGTTCCTGCAATGCCAGCTGCTGACGTTGCTCTTTGAGTTTAGTGCTCTGTGCCTGAGCATCTTTCAGCGCCAGCTGTTTATCACTCAATTGCTGCTTTGCTTCATTCAGTTTAACCGCGCCATCCTGTAGTGCTTGCTCCAGCTCGGTATGACGGATCAACAATTCGGTTTGCTGTTGCTCCAGCTCAACACCGGGTTCTTCACAGCTGTGTAATTGTTGTTGCACTTGCGCAAGTGATTCTGTGCCCTGCGTGAGGGTCTGGGCAAGGTGGCTGAGTTTAGTCTGACCAAGCTGCACATCACTTTCAACCTGCTGGCGTTTCAGTTTTGCCTGATGATACTGCTGTTGAATGTCACGTTGTTGCTGCTGCTGATGAAGCTGCGCCCGTTTGAGCATTTCCAGTGACTCGTTTGCCTGGTCCATCTGTTGCTGCTGCAATTCCTGCGTTTCTTCTGCCTGCCACAAAGCTTGCTCGCTTTCTTCGAGCTGTGCCACCAGCAGTTCGCTCTGCTCAGCCAGTTCATGTTGATTGCGCTCTAGCTGATCGCTTTGTTGTTGCCAGTTGGCTTGCTGAGACACTAACATGTCCACCCGGGTCTGGCTACTGGCGACCTGTTTGGCCGCCTCATGGACAGCCTGTTTATTGGTTTCAAGCAGCTCGGCACATTGCACTACCGACGTCTCCAGAGGCCCAAGCGCAGCCTCAAGCTCGCTAAGTCGCGCTTCAATCTCCGGCAGTGTCGCCTGATGGGCACGCAGCTCGCTATAATGGGCAAGTAAGTTCTCCGACTGCGTATCTGTCTCTTGCGCCTGCCAGTTATGCCCATACAAATTGCCTGCATCATCTATGGCGGCAAAAAACGCTGTATGTGCGCTAAAGTGACGGGCCTCACCAAGCCACTCAATCTGATTGAGAAAGTCCGGGTAAACGTCGGAATGGACTAACATCGCCACGCTGTTCGGGGTTTTCTCTCCCCTAGTACTGGCCCAAATCCGGTTTACATAGTCTTGTTCTGTGATCCGCAGCGAGCCCAACCCCAGCATTGCACGTTCCACAACCTGCTCGCGGCCCGGCTCGACCCTTAAAGCACTGAGCAATGACGCACCAGGTGCGTCTTCGCTGTCACCTTGCTGAGCATGGGTAAGTTTCTCCAGCGCCTGTACCTGAGCCTGAACCTGCCCAAGTTTGACTTGCTGTGTCTGAACCTGTTGCTGTAACGCCGCTTTTGCCTCATTCAAACGGTGTAGCTCGGCACTCAGACGCTGGTTTTCCTGCTGTGAGATAGCCATAGCATGCACCAACTCCTGATGTGCCTGTTGTTGCTGTGCCAATGCCTCAGCCGGGTTTTGTGTGCCATGCTGCGCCAGCTGCTGTGCCAGTTGTGCTTGTTGCTGAGTCAGGTGCTGTTGTTGCTGAGTTAAACGTTGCAACGCTAACTGACATTGCTGAACATGCTGTCGTGCCTGCTCAAGTACCTGCTGACTCTGCTGATTCGCTGCTTCTGACGCTTGCAGCTGCTGGATTTTTTCTTCGTTTAATATTTCTGCTTCAGCCAGCTTCTCAGCACTTATCTGCGTAGCCTCTTGGTGTATCTCAGCTTGCTCGGCTAATTCTGCACAATGTTGTTGTTGCTGTTCATATAACGTCTGAGCCTGGGCAATCTCTTCGTTCAGCTGTGTTTGTTTATCCACTAAGTCACGGCGCTTTTCACTCAGATGGATTTTCTGCTGCTCCAGCCGGGTTAACTGAGTTTGGGTAGCATGAAGCTGCTGTTGTAATTGGGTCTGCGCCTCGCTGAAGTAGGTGACTTGTTGCTCATAGGTGGCCAGTACATCATCATGGCCGCCATGGGCTTGCTCCAAAAAGGTCAATTGCTCATTCAATTTATTGATCTGATCGGTTTTTTCCTGCTGCCTGGCATGTAACTCCTGCCACTTTAACACCGCCAGCTGGCCTTTCAGAGTCCGCTCCTGTGCCTTAAGGTCTCGATACTGACGGGCCGCATCGGCTTGTTTTGACAACCGGTCAAGCTGATTTTGCAGCTCCTGACGCATATCCAGCAAACGTTCCAGATTCTCTCGGGTACTTTTTATCCGAGTCTGCGTTTCCCGACGACGCTCTTTATATTTGGAAACACCGGCGGCCTCCTCCAAGAAGATACGCAGCTCCTGCGGCTTACTCTCGATAAGTCGCGAAATCATCCCCTGCTCGATGATCGCATAACTGCGCGGGCCCAGGCCGGTGCCAAGAAAGATATCAGTGATGTCACGTTTACGGCATTTACTGCCATTGAGGAAATACAGTGACTGGCCATCTCGGGTTACCAAACGCTTGATGGCCACCTGAGTCCGATCGGCCATAGAACCTGGCAGACGCCCCTGAGTATTATCGAACAGCAGCTCTACCGAAGCCTGAGACACAGGCTTGCGATGGGTTGAGCCATTAAAGATAACGTCCGTCATGGCATCGCCGCGGAGGTTTTTTGCGGAGCTTTCACCCAGCACCCAGCGTACGGCGTCAATGACATTAGACTTACCACACCCGTTAGGGCCAACGACACAGGTCATCGGCTCTGGAAAGGGAATTTTAGTCGGCTCAACAAAAGATTTGAAGCCAGCCAGTTTGATGCTGCTCAGACGCATATAAACAGTAGCTTAAGTGCAAACACAAGAGTTCAAAGTCACACCACCTTAGCTATGGCGTTTGATGTTATCAAGAATGATCCCTGTCGCCATTGCCACGTTTAGTGACTCTGCACCACCAAATGCCGGGATGGTAATGGGCTGATTAATATGCTTAGCCACTGCATCGCTAATACCATGAGATTCGCTGCCCATCACGAGTATGCCGCGCGCAGCAAAAGGCGTTGTATGCACGCTTTCACCTTCTAAAAAAGCCCCATAAACCGGGCCATCGTAGTCTTGCAGCAGGGCACACAGATCCGTTCTGATCACCGCAACACGCGCAAAAGAACCCATAGTCGCGCTGATCACCTTCGGATTCAAATGATCCGCACAGTGCTCACTGAGTACAATTTGGTTCAGGCCATACCAGTCTGCAACTCGAATAATGGTGCCCAGGTTGCCCGGATCGGATACATCATCCAACGCCAGGATCAACCCTTGCGTGTCCAGCTCTGCCTGTGGCTCTGTCTGGGCAACGGCAATGGCCGCATTGTTGCTGACCAGCGTGCTGACCTTACTCAGCTCAGCTTCATCACACAGCACCACGTCATGACCTTCCAACAAAGCCTGGTTGTCGGCAACAAAATCGGCGCTGGCAAAGAGGTGTTGAACCGGCTTGCCTGCAATGAGCAACTCCTGGACATTTTTGGCCCCCTGCACCAGGTACAGACCATGTTGTTTACGATATTTTTTTTGCGCCAGAGCACGGAGCAGCTTTTGTTGATTTTTCGACAGCATACCTACCTCATTGGTTTACCCGCGAAGTATAACCGCAATGGCGCAGAAAAGGCAGAGTCATCCATCTGCTTGCTTGCCAAAGTCCTGTCGCGCACCTTAAAATAGGGACTTCTTCATACCTATAAGCTGTATTTATGTCCATTGAACTTCAGGTCATCCTGCTCAACGTCATCATTTTATGTTTGGCCTACTTTGTCATTTACCCCCGTTACGCTGGTAATGATCTGAAAAAGGTCTCTATTCAGGATTTGATCGCAACCATCGTCTCGCTGGCCATTGTCGGCTCGGTCTATTACGACTCCGGATTATCGTTTTCTCTGGTCTTGTTCGAGGTCAACTGGGCCTGGTTTACCGTTATTTCCTTTACTCTGATTGAATTGCCTTTGTGCTACTGGTACGCCAAACGCCACGGCGTTAAGTTTCCAGAATAATAAAAAAGGCACCCGCAGGTGCCTTGGCGTTAATTTACATTAACTTTAGGAAATAAATCGGTTGGGCTGCACTGATTGGAATTACAGCTCACTGTGGTGCAACAAAGACACTACAATGTCGTTAAAGTGTTCGGCTGGCCGCAGTTGATTAACAGAACGACCCCCTGCCTTGATCAACTCGACCAAATCAAAGTAACCGCAAATCTGACCGGTTTCAGGCGCTGTCACCAATAAGTAATCCAGGCCATGCGCTTCCATAGTCACCAGTACATCACCAGCGCGCGCGGTACGCAGTTCGGTCAGGCTCACCTGCTTGAGCGTTTTCAATGGCAGCATGACATCGGTAGCGACCAGCTCACTGCGCTGACAACCTCTCAACTGAGCTTCTTTTAAAATATGTCGACTCCCCAGCCGGGCTTGCGAAATAATGCCCAGCAATGCGCTATCCTGCGCGACAAACATTGAGGCCACATGGGTTTTGTTCAGCACCAGCGTGGCTTCATCAACACTGGTATCCGGGTCCAGACACACTGAATTCTGACCATCCAGATTGTGCTTGTATTTTTGAGCCGATACAGACAAGCGATCAAGTCCATTGTTATCAACGTCAGTTATCAATGGATTAGCCTGTACGGGCATGTCGGTGGTCACATCAAGCGTATTGAGTCTGTTAAACGTATTCATTATTCACCTCTGTTTCGGGAATATACCAAGGTGCTATATCACTGATAGCGGACAGCGAATCAATCTCGACTAAACAAATCGATTGATGCTTGCCTTTGGCTAAGTGTATTCACATTGGTCGTTGTCAGTCGCTTAGCTGTTAAAACAGCAGCGCTGACTTTAAGCACATCACGACACGGCCTGTCAGTCAGGCGTGTACATTCAAATTAAAAATGAGTGGCTTAAACGGCAACAGGTGGGGCTCGGATCCCCTGGTGATAGTGAGTAAACGGGTGGTATAAGCTAACGGCATCGTGAAAATCAGGGACAAACTGAATCGATTCCTGTTTGGCTGCGCCGGGTAAAGGAATATCAAAATCACTGTCTAGCTTATCTTTGTCCGGTTCGGTTAAAAGCTCTGCCAGCTGCGTGGTTTTGACTGACACACTGCTGCCAGCGGCGTTCACTGTCAGTGACACCATCAAACACAATGCTAATAACCAAAAACGCGATTGCATGAGCAAACTCCCTCGGGACGATATTTTGAATGTATAGGCAAGCTGATGCGGTTTCAACCAGCAAAGTGCAATAATCTGCAAATTAATTCTATCCGGACCAGTCCGACCCCTTAGCAAAACCACCAGCAACTCAAAAAACTGGCTAAAACACAATAAGATGGTACAACATGCACAATTTGTTACTGATTAGACTGCCCTTTTTATGTTGCCCGGATTTATAATGAAGGCAGAACTTTCAGTACAGAGGTATCTCAATGCAACTTACCAAGGGGATGGAATATTTTGTCGCGGGCTTTTCATTGTTAAGCCAAAAAGGACTTAAACGTTTTGTGTTTATTCCACTACTTATCAATGTGATGCTGTTTGGCGGCTCATTGTTTTTCCTGTATGACTGGCTGACACAAGGTTTTGCTTATCTCAATGACTTGTTGCCTGACTGGCTCAGCTGGCTGGAATGGTTAATGTGGCCGATCGCCGTATTGGTGATTTTATTCAGTTACAGTTTGGTATTTTCGGTGATCACCAACTTTATCGCTGCGCCATTCAACGGCTTGCTGTCTGAGAAGGTCGAGCTGTTTCTCACCGGGCAAAAAATTAACGATGACGGCTTTGCCGATCTAATAAAGGATGTGCCTCGTATGCTGGGGCGCGAATGGAGCAAGCTGGTTTACTACCTGCCACGTGCCATTGGCTTTTTCATCCTGCTGTGGATGCTGCCGCTGATTGGCCAGATACTTTGGGTGTTGTTTTCGTGCTGGATGTACAATGTGCAGTATAACGACTACCCGTTTGATAATCATAAAATCTCTTTCAAAGAGATGAAGGATACCTTAAAAGCGCATCAGGGCCTGTCGTATGGCTTTGGGTTTGCTGTCATGGTGCTGACCAGCATTCCAATAGTAAACCTGATTGTGATGCCGGCCGCGGTGTGCGGGGCCACGAAATTATGGGTTGAGAATTATCGGCCTAAATATCGCAATTAACTCCCAGCACTTTCCTCCCGGGCAACATCAGCTGCTCGGGAGGCTAACTCGCCTTTTCCCCTAACGGCAAACTCACCGTCACCTCAGTGCCGCGTTGCTCATCGGTATTAAACGCTATCTGACCCTGCTGCGCTTCGGCAAGCAATTTAGCGGTGTAAGTGCCGACCCCAGCTCTGTCAGGCTTACCAAAGGTCACAAACTTATCGAAGAAACGCGTTCTGACGCCGTCCGGTATGGGATCCGGGTTTTGAATGATCACCGTCAGCTGCTGCTCCGCGGGCTGCGCACTGATGGTCACCAAGGGCTTAGTATTCACCGCCTCCAGCGCATTGGTGATGAGGTTATGAAATAAGGTATAACACAACGCTGGCTCACCAAAAAACATGAGATCTTTAGACACCACGGTACGTAACTGTACTTTGTGTTCTTCAACCAACGGGGCCAAGTCTTCCAACACGGATTCGATCACTTTGTGCAAAGGGTGATTGAGCGGATTGAGTCGATACTCATTCGCTTCAATTTTTGCCAGCGCTGACATGCTGTCCATGGCATGCTGGAGGCGCAAACAGCTATGTTGAATATAGCTCAGGTACCGCTTTGCTCGCTCCGGATCTTTAATGTGCCGTGCCAACAGCGCCGTTGAACTGCGAATATCCGACACCGGTTTTGCAAGGTTTGTTTGGGTCAGGCTGTCAAACTCGTCCCTCAGCCTGGCATTGTCCAGCATCGCATCTATCTGCGCACGCATCAGCCGATTCGATTCAATATTACGGCAATGGGCCCGTACCCGAGACTTTACCACTGATGGGTTGGCCGGTTTGGTAATGTAATCGACCGCGCCAAGCTCAAGCCCCCGCACAACGTGCTCGGTTTGTTCCAGCGCGGTTAAAAAAATCACGGTAATATGCTGAGTATGTGGGTCGTCTTTGAGGCGACGGCATACTTCCAGCCCATCCATACCCGGCATCATAATATCCAGCAAGACCAGGTCGGGTTGCGGTTCTGCAGCGCAGATCTGCAAAGCTTTTGCGCCACTCAGCGCGGCTTTAACCTTGTACTCTTTACGCAGCACGTCACCAATAATTTTGATATTGTCTGCGACATCATCGACCACCAGCACCTGAATGGGTTGCTCTACGACCGCTTCTTCTTCGCCCATTTCTCCGTGGTAAGGCCGAACGGGTTTATTCAGTGCTCTGCGCAGCCGCTCTAGCATGATTTTACTGGAAAAAGGCTTTACCACATATTCAGACACGCCACACTTTATGGCCTGTAGTACCTGAGATTGCTGTATAGAAGTGGCAGTCATGACAAACGGGATAGCAGCCGTACGTGGGTTTTTCCGCACTTCTTTTAATAAGTCGATCCCCGCCAGCTTGGGCAGCATCCAGTCGGCGATAATGAGGTGAATATCCTGATATTGCAACTTATCGAGGGCATCGGCACCATTGGGGCTCTGTAACACATTGACCCGCCCAAGGCCGGTCACAATATTAGCCACCATAGAGCGAATGGTCTCGTGCGCTTCAACAACCAGGATAGTCATAGTGGTTACTGCACTGCCATTGTCCATTCTTCTCTCCTAAAGCCAACTGCCTCCCGATGAGGCCGGCACAGTTAAGGTGTTGCAAGGTCAGAAAATTTATTTGCTGTTATTGTGCACATGTTATTATTACCTGTCTAACATTTGTACAACGAATTAACTGACCAGCCAGCAGGCCAATGCTATGTCCGTCACCTCAGTTTTATGCCCGACCCAAACACTGCGCTACGGTTTTGCACTCACTGTTAGTTTAGCGGTGAAATTGCTCTTGTGTGTGCTCTTCGCTCAAAAAGTGCTGGCCACAACGCTGAAAATTGAGAATATCGCCACTTATAACGGCTTGAATACCCCGCAGATCTACGCTGTTAGCAAAGATCAGCAGGGGTTTATGTGGTTTGGCAGCGCCGACGGCATTAAACGCTATGATGGCTATCAATTTAGTAACTTTAAACACGACCCGAACGATCCTCACTCACTGTCTGCTGACAGTGTCAGTGTCTTGCTATTTGATACCCGTGGCCGTTTATGGGCTGGCACCTGGGGCGGTGGCCTTAATCTGTTTTTAGGCGCTCAGCAAGGATTTCAGCACTTTCGTTATGATCCGGATAATGCGCAATCTCTTGGGGCAGACAAAGTGCAGGCCCTGTTTGAAAGTTCGGATGGCAGCCTGTGGATTGGTACCAATGGTGGCGGCCTTAACCGTCTCAAAGCAGATGGCAGCGGATTTGAGCGTTTTATCCATGAGCCAGGCAACCAGGCCAGCCTGGGGAACAACCGGGTATGGAGTATTACGGAGGACAAAGCGGGCAATATCTGGTGCGCCACGTCAGATGGGCTTTACCGGCTTGACCGCCAAAGTGGCCAATTCAGTGCATTTAAAATGGCACCGCAGTCACTCGACCACCCTGAGGTCAGGCAGGTTTCCGTTGCCGCCGATGGCCGACTGTGGGTTGCCACGCGCACGAGCTTTGGCCGCTTTGATCCGGAAACGCAGCGCTTTCATACCTATCAGCTCAATGAACACAGCCTGCCGAGCGTATCCAGTCTGTTGCACCATCAGGGCGACATTCTGTTATCTACCTTTGCGGGTATCTATCGCTTTTCACCAATCCAGGAAAAGTTCATTCCCACCGCACAAGATGGCAAGCTGGCCTTATTACAAAACCGTGACGTGCGACAGGTGTTAATTGATCAGACCGGGCTGATGTGGGCCGCAACGCGCTATTCTGGGGTCATTAAAGTCTTTCCTCACCCGCCCGCCTTTAAGGCCTGGCATCATTTTTTGGCAGATCAGCAGCTTTCCGGATTATTTAATCAGGTACTGAGTATGGCTCAGGCCATTGAAGGCGGCGTGTGGCTTGGTACAGGTCGCGGTCTGGTGCATTTTGATGGCCATGGACAATTCACCCCCTTTGCTTCGCCCGAGGAGTTGACGGGCGATTATCGGCTCAGAGTACACCACCTCAACCGGGACACGGATGGCCAGCTCTATGCCGGTACCAATTTTGGGCTGTTTAAAGTTGATGAGCTAACTCGTACTTTGACGCCCTTTATGCCACCGGGGGTGCGAGAGAGGTCCCCGGTCGACTACATTAATTTTGATACTCAGGGATGGCTGTGGTTAATCATTGCCGGTGAACGCAGAGTCACACGCTGGCATCCACCAAGCGGTGAAGTACAGCATTTCTTACCCAATACAGACCCCACTTTTGTGTTGATTGACAGCGATGACCAGGTCTGGGTAGGCAGTGACGGGGATGGCCTGTTTCGCCTGAGCCCGGACTTAACACAAATACAACACTATCTGCCCGATAACACCCCCACCAGCCTGGATGGTCGCCATATTAATCAGGGTATTCAGAGCGGCCGTAACCTGTGGTTTGCCAGCAATAACGGCATTACCCGTTTCGCACTCGATCAGGGCCAGTTTCGGCGCTTTAGCAATACCACCTCACAAGCCAATTTTGCAGTGAAATCCATTGTTGCTGATGAGCTGGGGCTGTTGTGGCTGGCAACCTCTGGCGGTGTGTTTCAGCTTGATCCGCTCAGTGGGATCTTTCATCAGTTTACCACCCATGACGGACTGGGTAACAACCACTTCCTGGCACGCTCATTTGTGACTTTTGATGAACAGATCCTGTTTGGCAGCATAGACGGCATTACCGGATTTAATCCACTTACTGTCTATGTCAACATCTCTGCGCCGCCGCTGGTTTTTACTCATGCCGATTTGGATGGCGAACGGCTGGACAAACTTGATACCGGCATTGAGTTTACCCACAGAGACAGAAATCTGGCCGTATATTTTGCAGCGCTGGATTACCATGCGACTGAGGACAATCGCTACCGCTATAAGTTATTGGGACACGATGCCGACTGGAGCGCCATCACAGATACGCCCCGTGCCAGCTATCGGTCACTGCCACCCGGCGAGTACGTGTTACAAGTGTTAGGCAGTAATAATCACGGTGTCTGGAATGACACGCCGATTGGGCTACAGATTATTTCGCTGCCAGCCTGGTATGAAACCTTGTGGTTTAAAGTACTGTTACCTGCTGTGCTAATTATCTCGATTGTCAGCATAGTGCACATCCGAGAGCGCAGGCTGCGTCTGGCCAGCTTAAAGCTGGAACAAAAGGTGGCTCAGCGCACTCAGGACCTGGTGGTACTGGGTGAAGTCGGTAAAGAAGTTGCCGCAACCTACGACATGAAGGTCATTTGCGAAACCATCTATCAGCACTTAAAGCAGACTTTACCCTGCGAGTTTTGTGCGGTGGGTATTTATCACCGTGACCAGCAGTATATTGATTACATTTATGCCGTGCAGGATGATGAGCCGTTTTCAGCGTTGATCAGCAAACTCTCCACCAGCCGCGGTGCTGATGTGTATTGCGTCCAGGAAGCCAGCCAAGTGTACGCTGCCTGTCCACAGGACTGGCAGAAACTGGCGCTGAATGCCGCGGACAATCTTCACGGTGACGCCACACAAAGTGTTTTTTGTGCTCCGCTCGTAGTCGACGGCGAGGTACTGGGCGTATTTACCCTGCAATTTAACCATGAGCATGCGCTCACCCGCGCGCAACGGGCAATATTACGGGTGGTGGCCAACCACCTTGCCGTCGCCCTGGCTAATTCCTTGTCCTATGGCGAACTCAAAGAAGCAGAACAACGGCTGGAACTGGCAATGTCTGGCGCCAACGCGGGCACCTGGGAGTGGGATATCAGCAGTGGCCAGCTGATCACCAATGAGGTCTGGTCAGAAATGCTCGGCTACCAGTGTGACGAGCTTGAGCAACGCTATGGCCCCAGTATTGCCCGCTGGCACCAACTCATTCACCCCGACGACCTGAGTGCCAGCGAAGACGCGTTACTGGTCCATGCGCGAGGCGACAGCGATACCTTTCGCCATGAAATGCGGATGAAATGTGCCGATGGTAGCTGGAAATGGATCCTCAGCATTGGCCGCAGTGTTGTAGCCAAACATGGTCCAGGTGGCAAGGAAGTATTTGGGATCCACATGGATATCAGCGACGCCAAAGCGCTCCAGGTAGCCCTGCAAAAAGCCAAAGATAAAGCGGAAAGTGCCACTCAGGCTAAATCTGACTTTTTATCAAATATGTCGCACGAAATCCGCACCCCCATGAACGCCATCATTGGTATGAGTTACCTTGCACTGCAAACGGCTTTGAATCGTCAGCAACGCAACTATGTGGAGAAGATCAATCGCAGTGCTGAGTCACTCCTTGGGATCATCAATGATATTCTCGATTTTTCTAAAATTGAGGCTGGCCGACTCGATATTGAAGCCATCGAGTTTGACCTCGAAGAAACCCTCACTCAGAGCATCGACCTGTTGGCCATCAAAGCCCGGGAAAAAGACATTGAGCTGTGTGTCATGCTGGATCCCGGGATCCCGGCGCGCCTGATAGGCGATCCACTGCGGATCTCACAAATATTATTAAATTTAGGCAGCAATGCCATCAAGTTCACCGATGAAGGCGGTGATGTGATCATTGATGTATCACCAAAAGCAGGCGACAAAGAAACCCTAACACTGGCATTTGCGGTCATAGACACCGGCATTGGTATGACCGAGGAGCAACAACAAAAACTGTTTAAATCCTTCAGCCAGGCAGATACCTCAACAACCCGCAAGTATGGGGGGACCGGTCTGGGGCTGGCCATCTGTAAGAAACTGGTGGAACTAATGGGCGGCCAGATCAGCTGCCAGAGTATTGCCGGTGAAGGCAGTACTTTTGCGTTTGAGATTGTGGTGCAATTGTGCGACTACAACACCGCAGCTTTGCCGGCACTGTCCGTGCAGCATGCCATCATTGTCGATGATAATCAGTATGCCGCGGCGACCCTGAAACGCTACCTGCACGCCTTTGAGATCAGCGCAGAGCCCATCAGCAAAGACTTCCTTAACGAAGATACAGAAGCTTTGGTGAATGGCCAATTCATTCTGGCAGACAGCCGCTGTATAGATGCCTTGCCCGACCCGCTGCGCGCAAAGCTGCCCGTGGTGCTGCTGAATCATAACGGAGATAGCACAGAACCCGATGTCAGCTATACCCTCTCAAAACCCGTTTTCCCCAAGCCGCTTGCCGCCTGCCTGCTCAGTCTGTTCGGCGATCCAAGTACCTACGAGCAACACGATACAACCACTGATGAGCAGCCCAATTCCGTCGCGGGTTCCCACTTACTGCTGGTAGAGGACAATGACCTCAACCAGGAGCTGGCCATAGCCTTGCTGGAAAAAAATGGCATTCGGGTTGATGTCGCCGAACATGGTCAGCAGGCACTGGAGATGCTGCAACAGCGTGATTACGATGGCGTGCTCATGGATTGCCAGATGCCAGTGATGGATGGTTACAGCGCGACCGAAGCTATCCGCCGCCAGCCCAGATGGCAGGATCTGCCGGTCATTGCTATGACCGCCAGTGTGATGCTAGATAACCGTCAAAAAGCGCTGGAATGTGGCATGAATGACATCATAGAAAAACCCCTGAATCCGCGCAAAATGTTTGCCACGCTGGCCCGCTGGATAACCCCGGCCCAGCCAGCAAATATATCCTCCACCAGCGAACGTCCGCCTTCAGTAGAACCAGATGAACCCAGGAACTTACCAACGATTACCGGGCTGGATACCCAGGCAGGACTGGCCATCAGTGAAGGCGACACAGCTCTGTACAAAAAGCTGCTGATGCGTTTTTGTGACAAACAGGCGCAATTCGCACACGCCTTCACCGACGCGCAAGCACAGACAGATGTTGATCCACAGGGACCGATGCGGTGTGCCCATACGCTCAAAGGCAGCGCTGGTAATGTTGGGGCAGTCCAGATCGCGCAGCTGGCCGCTGAATTAGAAACCGCCTGTGCCAACAATGCACCTGTACAACCCATATTGGATGAGCTATTGATCAGCCTGACGACACTTATTGATGCACTTAAGCTGTCATTGAATGAGCAGCAAACCCGTGAACACAGCAGCGAAACAAGTCTCCCAGCAAACGCACATCAGGATATTGATATCGCGGCCTTACTCGCGGAGCTCAAAGGCATGATCAATGATTCTGATATGGATGCCAGCGACCGGGCTGAAACGCTGCTCGAGGCGCTCAGCGGGACCCCTCAACAAGCGTTGGCAGAACAACTGTTTACCCAGATTGAGGATTTTGATTTTGATGGTGCGGGTGAAACTTTGACGGCACTGGATCAACAGCTGACAGGCTGAACAACGAGCATGTAGTTATCCAAAGTCATACTCAGTAATTCGCTCTGTGCCAGGTTGTGGTGTCACCGTGCTCAGAAACCAATACTAACTGGCTTGCGGTGATGCTTTTCACCTTAAACTGAAACTGATGCGCCACAGATGAGAAATTCAACGTTTCCGTCACCGTGAGCGCTTCTCCGTCCAGGTGCCAGGTCCCTGTTACTTTATTTATATGTGCTTCCCCAAACTTGGTAGAAAAAGAAGCCTCTTCGATAATGCATGTACGCTGCGTGTTTTCAAAAAACTCACAAACCTGAGTCGTTTTGTGGCTCGGGCCAGCATCAACCGTAATCCACTCGCCCTGTAATTTATTCAACCTAGGTACATTAGCACTGGCTATATGACAACTCAAAAGTAAAAGCGTCACTGGCAGTATAAATCTAACTCTCATTGATGTTTTCCGTGCGAGCTAAGATCAGATGTTCACTTGCTTCAGGTGCTTCAAAATACTGGCTAACCTGATAAAACACCGCTTCGTTATCAAACTGTGCTCGCGCTGGCTGTTCAATACGGCGTTTGACCAATTGTGCCAGACACTGTGTATCACTGACATCCAGATAGTAAAGCTGATGTTCAGCCTGTACAGTTTCGCTCAGCTCAACGAACCAGGCGCGTTGTCGCCGGGTGTTGGCCGGAAAATCCATCACCACATTCAGCCCCAGCTGCAACAGGCTTTGTACATGGGCTTTGATAAAGGGTTTGATCAACCGAGATTTCTCGATGTAATCGTCGAAGGTATTGATTTGGCCAGGGTAATGCGCCGCCAGCCAGTCATCCTCAGACAGCACCACTGCCTGATGGTCCTGCGCCAGCTGGCGCGACAAAGTGGATTTACCAGCCCCCATCTTGCCGCATAAATAATAGAGTGTCGCTTTTTGTGTCACTGCATCGTCCTTGTTTAATGTAATCGACAAACCAGTATTAACACATTAGGTAACCGGGTCAACCACTGTGACAACACACCTCTACACGCGCATTTTGACTACTGCCGCTGATAAACCCGACCTGCCACTCCAGACTGACAGGCTTACCAACCGTATTTAGTTTATAGAGAGTTGAATAATGAGAAGTTCACTCTAGTTGTGACTTTGTCTGTTTCGAGCGCACACTTACATGTGGTAAATCATCGAAAAAACACCAGTAAAAAAAGTAATCAACATAAAGCAACCAACAGAAACCTTGATAAACGCTTGTTCCTCTTCACCTTTATTTGTAAACCAGGACTCTGCCTGCTGGTACTTTTCTTCATTTCTAATTGAGAAATAGAAAATTATCACTGAAAAAGCAAAAGCTGACAAAGCCAAGACTTTAATTATGTCGAAGTCTAGCAATTCCCCTCGTCCATGAAGAGGCGAGTATGTATAAGCAAAATAAACAACACTTTGCATCACCATATTTAGCCAAAAAGCACCGGCCACCACACCGTAATACTTTTCTCTTTTATCCCGGGGCAATAAATTCTTTATTACAACGTTCGCCTTACACAAGAACATTGACACTGCTTCACCCTTCTCAATGATTGTTTTCATTTCCCATCCAACAGCACACACTCAACATTTTTTTGTGTAAAAATGTGGGGGTTGTTTGATCTCTCGGTGTAAAAATAAGAATTTAAAAATTAAGGCGCACGAAACGTTGCGGTAAAGCTATCACAGCTTAAACACTGCTTGGGCTTGTGCGTAAAGCTTACAAAAAGTCCGTAAATGCGCACTTTTTATGATTCATGATTCATAGTTGAAACTATAGAAAGTAGCGACAACCACAAGATTGCCGCCACTCAGGACTTAGCTATAGAGGTTTTGCGGTACTTTCAGTACCTGAATATGCACGGTCACTTCTTCGCGGTCGTGATAGAGGTGTTTAGCCTGTAGCTCATAGCCTACGCCGTATTTTTTCAGCTCATCGCGGATCAGCGTCAAACACTCATAGACGGTATCAAAACGCTTTTTCATTGGCAGCTTAAGGTTGAAGATAAGCTCGCGGACAAAACCATTTACTATCCAGTCGACCATCAGCTCACTGACGCGAGTTGGTTTTTCAACCATGTCACACACCAGCCAGTCGATGTTGCGCTTTTCCGGGCGGTATTTAAAACCGTCTTCGCGGAAATGCTTTACCTGTCCGGTTTCCATCAAATCATCGTTCATCGGGCCGTTATCGATTGCCGCCACAAATAACCCACGGCGCACCAACTGATAGGTCCAGCCACCCGGACACGCGCCCAGATCGACGCCGCGCATACCAGGACGAACTCGATCAGGTTCGTTCTCTTTGCCGACAAATACGTTAAAGGCTTCATCCAGCTTCAGTGTTGAGCGACTGGGGGCATCGGCCGGCATTTTAAGCCTGGGGATCCCCATAAAGAAAGGCGAATTATTGTTACTGAATGAGTAACCAACATACGCCGTGTCGTTAGCCAGAAACAGCACATGTAACACCGGTTTATGGGCTTTGTGGTCGCGGGTCAGCTTATTTTGCTTCTCCAGCGCTTTGGCCAGTGGTGTCGAAAACTTCTTACAGAACTTCGACAACTCCTTGCCCTCGTTGGTGTCCGGGGTTTCTACCCGCAGATCGCCACACAAAGGAAAATCACCCACTACCTGTTTGATCTCAGACACCCTGTCTTCAACAGGCATTTTGCTTAACAGCACACCTGCAAACCACTGACGGGCAAAGACCAGACTAGAAAAATCAACCTGTTTAAGTAGCTGCTCACTCTGAGCCGGGTCGAAGCACTCAAAGGTCACATAACCTGTATTAGGCTTAGCTTTCACGTAACCGGCAACATTATGTAACGCGGCGTGATGTGTAATTTCGGCCGCTGCATCGCTTTCAAAGCCGCTTCGGCAATAAATAACCACACTAGACATAGTGATAAAAAGTCTCTAATCAATTAAAAGGGCTGGCGGGCAACCTGAAACAGCAGCCAGGCCCAGCCAAGAATAAAACACAATCCGCCCAGTGGTGTGACAGGTCCCAGCCACTTAGCGCCGGTCAGCGCCAGCAAATACAAGCTGCCGCTGAAAAGGACAATCCCGGTCGCAAATAAATAACCCGACAGCTGAACTTTCACGCCCCACTTCAACAGCAGAGCCACGGCCAGCAGAGCCAGGCCATGCGTCATCTGGTATTCAGCGCCGGTTTTAAAAATGCCAATGGCGTAGTCACTCAAACGGTTTTTCAGACCGTGGGCAGCAAAAGCCCCCAGCATGACGGACAGCATACAAAATGCCCCGCCCAGCAATAAGAATAGCTTAGCCATTGAGTGTCTCCGCAATTTTAGTTGCAATGGCCTCTGCTGCCAGTTGGCGGTTTTGCGCTTCTGTCAGGCCACTGGCTTTGCGCGGCTTCAAGGAATGGTCGCCATCTTTAAGCCATACCAGCTCAGGCCAGCTCTGATCTTCAGCTTCCACTACCAAAGCATTGACCTCGGCATGATTTCCAAACGTGTCACGCTCTCCTTGCAGCACCACAAATGGGCAAGGGATGTCGGCAAAGTGCTCGGTACGCAGCTTGTCCGGCTTGCCTGGCGGGTGAAACGGATATCCCAGCGCAAACACGCCCCGTACTTCAATCCCCTCTTCACACACCAGCATCGACGCCATGCGTCCGCCCATTGACTTGCCCCCAATAAACACAGGCAAGGTGTCCAGCTGAGCGCCCAGGACATCTCGATAATGTGCCAATAGCTTAGGGGCGCGCTCTGGCGGGCGGCGTTTATCCAGTGCCTTCGCCATCTGCATATAACCAAAATCAAACAGCCCGACGGTGATCCCCAGAGTGCTCAATCGGGTGGCCATATCCTGCATAAACTCGCTATCCCGGCCTGCGCCCGCGCCATGAGCCAGGATCAACTGCGCCTGAGGTTGTTCAGCGTGGTGCCACTCTATATCAATCTTTACTTCGCTCTGCGTCATTGTTGTTCCTGCTCTACCATTTCCAGCATCCAGTTTTTGAAGGACACAATTTTACCTAATTCCGCCTGTGATTCACGACATACCAGATAATAGGCATTTTTACTTTCCAGATGGTGACTGAATGGGATGATCAAGCGCCCCGCATCCAGGTCGGGCTTTGCCAGCACGCTGTTGCCCAGCGCGATCCCCTGACCATGTACAGCCGCCTGAGTCACCATCGAAGAGTGACTAAAAATAGGCCCGGTATTCGCAGGGACATTTCGTACCCCGGCGGTTTTAAGCCAGGCTTTCCAGGCGCGTCGGGTGGTATCGTGCAACAGGGTATGATTCGCGAGGTCACTGGGCTGATCCAGCGGCTTAGGGCCATTGAGCAATAAAGGGCTACACATAGGCACCAGATACTCAGTGTGCAGCTTATGCGTTTGCACCCCACTCCAGCTGCCCCGACCATAATAAATGGCCACGTCCACATCATCCGTCAATGAGTTCTCATCCAGATCCTGTGCTTTTATACGCACATCAATGTCCGGGTGTAGTTCATTAAACAAACTCAATCTGGGCACCAACCACTGAATCGCGAAGCTGGGCGTCAGACTAACCGTCAGCGAGCCTTTCGCTCCCCGTGCCAATAGTTTTTCTGTGGCATCGATCAGCTGAGAAAACAGCTCTTTAATGTCCAGAAAATAACCCTGCCCTTCTTCTGTTAACAGCAAGGACCTGTTTTTACGTAAGAAGAGTTTAACCCCAAGGTGCTCTTCCAGAATCTTGATCTGGTGGCTAATGGCTGCCTGAGTCACAAACAGCTCTTCGGCAGCTTTGGTAAAACTCAGATGTCGGGCAGCGGCTTCAAAAGCTTTCAGTGCATTTAATGGGGGTAATCGTCGTGACATGGCACAAATTCCGAACCAGGCTGATGGAAATGGCGGAGCTCGCTCCGCCTGTAATTATCGGGTTACAGATCAGCTGCGCTGGTATCTAACGGAGCAAACCCTTTGACCAGATCGTCCACGGCTTTCATCTGCTGCAGGTAGCCTTCCAGCTTAGCCAGAGGTAAAGCACACGGGCCGTCACATTTGGCTTCGTTTGGATTTGGATGTGCTTCAATAAACAAGCCCGCCAGACCCAACGCCATACCACTGCGTGCCAGTTCCGCCGCCTGAGCACGACGCCCATCCGCGGAGTCACTGCGGCCACCCGGACGCTGCAACGCATGCGTGGCATCAAAAATCACCGGTGCCATATGCTTCATGTCATCCATCCCCAGCATATCAACCACCAGGTTGTTGTAACCAAAACTGGTGCCACGCTCACACAAGATCACTTGCTCATTGCCCGCTTCACTCATCTTCTTAATGATGTGACGCATCTCGTGCGGTGCCAGAAATTGCGGTTTCTTTACGTTAATGACATTGCCTGTTTTAGCCATCGCCACAACCAGATCGGTTTGACGAGCCAAAAAGGCTGGCAACTGGATCACATCAACGACTTCAGCAACCGGAGCCGCCTGATGCGGCTCATGTACATCAGTGATCAACGGCACATTAAAAGTGCTTTTGATTTCTTCGAAAATTTTAAGCCCTTCTTCCATACCAGGACCACGGTACGAGTTGATAGAAGAACGATTAGCTTTGTCAAACGAGGCTTTAAACACATAAGGAATGCCCAGCTTACTGGTCACCTCAACATAGTGCTCAGCAATGCGCATTGCCAAGTCACGTGATTCCAGCACATTCATGCCACCAAACAGCACGAAAGGTTTGTCGTTAGCAACTTCGATGTCTGCTACTTTAATAATCTGTGTATTCATTGTCTTTCCTAAAATAGTCGCTAACTGGCAGTGCTAACTGCCAATCACACGCAAAATTTGTCCGCACAGCCAGGCGGCGTAGGTGCCCAATGCATAGCCCAATACTGCCAACAACACGCCCACCGGGGCCAATGCCGGGTGGAATGCTGATGCAACGACGGGAGCCGAGGCCGCGCCACCTATGTTGGCTTTACTGCCAACGGCCACGTAAAACACGGGCGCTTTAATGAGTTTAGCCACCAGAAATAATAGCCCCACATGCACCGCCATCCAGATCAGGCCGATCACCACATATTTAGGCGCTTCAACTATTTTGGTGATGTCCATGTGCAAACCTATGGTTGCGACCAGGATGTACAAAAAGCTACTCCCGACCTTGGAGGCCCCAACAGCCTCGAAGTTACGGGCCTTGGTAAATGACAATGCCAGGCCGATGGTTGTCACTAACA
This sequence comes from Pseudoalteromonas rubra, assembly GCF_000238295.3. Classification (NCBI taxonomy): domain Bacteria; kingdom Pseudomonadati; phylum Pseudomonadota; class Gammaproteobacteria; order Alteromonadales; family Pseudoalteromonadaceae; genus Pseudoalteromonas; species Pseudoalteromonas rubra. Next base: position 31,981 of record NZ_AHCD03000039.1, on the reverse strand, counting down.
CGATAATCCAGAACAGCTTTGAATGCAGAGAAAACTTTTTCAGTTCCGGGAAGTTGCTGGCGAAATAAGGAACCAAGAGGTCGGCAGCAAAATGCGCCAGGCCGGTTGCACCAAAGGCAAAGGCAATCAGCAACATTAAATCTTGCAGTTCCGGACGTCTAGCGTGTTCCGCCTCAAAGGCCTGTACTTTGTTAATCAACCGCTCAATCGATGCCGTATCAGCCCCGGTGCGCGCATCTATTTCTTTGTGTCTGGCGGCCAAAAATAACAGCCCAGCCATCCATAAGTTGGCAACAACAATATCCACGGTCACCATGATGGTAAAGATTTCTCCCCCAGCACCGTATATTTCTTTCATTGCCACCATGTTGGCACCGCCGCCAATCCAGCTACCGGCCAATGCTGCCATGCCGCGCCAAACGGCTTCTGGCCCAGCAACGCCAAGCAATTCAGGCATAAACGTGGCGGTGATGAGCAGTGCGATAGGCCCACCCAGTACGACGCCAACCGTGCCGGTCAGAAACATAATAATCGCGCGTTTACCCAGCCCCATAATCGACTTCAGGTCGATGCTTAGGGTCAGGAGTACCAAACAAGCTGGCAGTAAAAAGTACTTAGCAACCGAATACACATCATTGCCACTGCCGTCAACAATGCCAAAGGTATTCAACAAAGATGGCAGGAAGTAGCACATCAATAAGGCGGGCACATAGCGATAAAACTTAGCCCAAAATCCGGTTTTCAGATTGGAGGTATAAAATACGAACCCCAGAATGACGGCCAGCAGGCCAAGCACAACGGCATTGTTGGTAATGAGTACACTACTCTCTTGCATAGGATCTCTCTGTTTCCTTGATTATACAAAAACCGCTCGGGAACCCTGTCAGGTCACTGACTGACCCAGAGATCCCATCATACAGAGTGCGCTGATCTCACTTAATGGAGGATATTATTGTGATCGGCCAGTTCTGCGATTTGATTTTGAATGAGTTCAATGGTCGGATCATCCGGGCACTCATCGACAAAAAACTGCAGATCATCTTTGGCCATTTTAGGGCAATTAAGTTGGTTCAGCAGGTAGCCACGGTCACGACGCTCGTAAGGGTCATCACCCAGCAGCTCCATCAACATCTCGACACAGCTCAGTGCATGACCAAACTTCTCCGCAGCAATAAAGGACCATTTTTGTTGAGCCAGGTAGAGCTTAAACGCTTCCTCGCCAAATACCAACTCCATGGGTTCCTGCTCTTTGTCGTCGCCATTTTCCGGGATTACATACCAGGACTGATGGCCGGAGCTTGGGTCGATAATGTATCCTTCTTCGTCACTCAACGCGATATGAACCAGCACATCACCCTGATTAATGGCCAGGCTTGCGTTCAGACGGGCTCGTTCCAGTAAATGCACGAGAATAAGGGCCAGCGCCATACTGGTACCACTGTGCATTTTAAGCACATAGCACACATTGTTGAGCAGGTGTTCAGGCACTTTTTGGTCTGTACCGCTGAACAGCCACTGGGTATAAAACGCATCAAGCAGTGCATCTACACACTGATGTTTATCATCATTTTGATGGCAAATAGCGTCAACAGCCTGCTCCAGCTCTGCGAGCAAACATAGCGTGTGTGAAGTATCCGCTTGAGCATCCCAGTGCGGCTCAGCCCAGATACAACGTAACAAGGCAGGCGTCGAAAAATGATCCGTACTTGTGTCGTGTTCATCGAACCAGATATCAGTCATAAATAACGAACTGTTTTCTACTGTCTATAGTCATAATGGGCTAGTGTAACATTTTTCAACACATTCCCAAGGGGATTTTTATTTTGGGGAAAATTCACGAAGTGGGCGGGGAAAGCGGGCAACGATGCTGCCCGCATATCTATCATAGTATCAGCGCATTTTTAGCACTGGCAAGGTAACCAACGGCCAACAGCGTCACTGTTGCCATGACCAGTGCACCAATCTGCTTGGCTTTTGTTGTTGATTTTGCAATCACAAAACCTAGCGCTATATATGCAATGACTAAAACAATTTTTTCCATCAACCAGGGTTGCTGTGCCGGGTTCAGACTGGCCATCACAGCCAGCGATACCGCTGAAATCAATAGCACAGTATCAACACTGTGGCTGGCAATGAAAACCCCTTTGTTGGCTGCTAATTTACCACTGGCCAGACGCGAAATTGCGCGGGTATAAAACAAAATAATACTTAAAACTGCAAACATCACATGCGTGTGTTTAAGTGCCATGTAATCCAAAATTGCCCCTTATTAAATTTTAAAATCAATCTTGTAAGCGAGTCAGGATCTGTTCCAGCTCGTCTGTAACCTCATTAAATACGTCTACCAGTTTTGGATCAAAGTGTTTGCCTTTCTGGCTGTTAATTTCTGCAACCACCTCTTCCAGACTGTATGCCGGGCGATAACAGCGTTCATGACGCATGGAGTCATATACATCGGCAATCGCAGCAATACGACCAAAAATATGGATTTCCTCGCCTTTTTTGCCGCTCGGATAGCCGCTGCCGTCCCACTTTTCATGATGATCTCGGGCGATCATTGCTCCGGCATTAACGATTTCGCGACGCGAGTCACGCAGGATCTGATACCCTTTTTGAGTATGAGATTTCATCACATCCCATTCTTCTGGTGCAAGCTTGTTGGGTTTGTTTAAAATGGCATCGGGAATACCCACGTTCCCCACATCGTGCAAGGGCGAAGCCAGTCTGATCAGCTCAGCTTCACGGTAGCTCAGGCCATAGTGCTTGGCCATTACATAGCATATGTTGGCAACGCGCTTTACATGATTTCCCGACTCAGTAGAGCGCTGTTCAAGTGCTTCACTCAGGCGGTAAACCAGTTCCTGTTGGGTGTCTTCAATCTCAGCCTGCAACTGAACGTTTTCATACGCCAATTGTACGTTTTGCGAGAAAATTTTGATCAGGTGTTTTTGCGTGTCGGTCAGAAACTCCGGGATCCCGGAAACAAATAGCATAGAGGCATGATTATATTCGCTTGAACAATAGGCAAATAAATAGTTGTCCTTGTATACGATCCCTCTGTCCTGCAAAGCCTGTCGGCATGCTTCCATTTGCTCAGTATCCAGTACATCTTCTATGGACTTGCCTTCACTTCGGGCAAATTCGCCACGGCCGGTAAATACCACCAGTTTGTCACTGCTATTGCTGGGATCATTACTGGCCACCAAAGAGGTGGCGTAAATCGCTTCATCCACGGTTCCCAACAAAGACGTCAGCTGCTGTATAACGCCCTCAATAAACTGGTCAATAGAATGGGAAGCAAAAATATTACGAGATGCTGTAATGATTTTTTCCAGCCCCTGACGAGACTGATCAATTGACAAAATATCCCGATAAGAGCGCAAACTCGACATCACCACAGTAAACAGCTTTTGCGCCGTCAGTTCAGTTTTAGATTTGTAATCATTGATATCGTAATTAACAATGACCTGGCGCTCCGGTGCCTGACCTGGCTGACCCGTACGCAAAATAATGCGGATATTATTGTTCTTGGCAGTTTCGCGGATGTACTGTGCTACCCTCAGGCCTGCATCATCCGTTTCCATCACCACATCAAGCAATACAATCGCAGCGTCGGGATGGTCCATAACCACCTTTTTTGCTTCCTCGCCGGAATAGGCACTGAGGAACTCCAGGCGCTTTTTCTGAAACTCAAAGTCGCTGAGCGCGAGCTTGGTCACCGCATGCACTTCAGGTTCATCATCAACAATGATCACCTTCCAGGTGCCACTTTTTTCCTGTACTTCCGAATCACTTGGCTCGTCTGAAAACAAAAAATCATCCATTGGAGAGTCCTCAACACTCTTTTTGTACTCGTATCTCGCCAGTATTGCGCACGCTGACGGTCATGAAGCAGGTTGGCGATAACCGAGCTGTTCACCACAATACGGTATCACTGCACTATGCATAATGCCTGCACAAGGCAATTTAGATAATCAGCAACGATTATTGTGGCTTTTGCGCCATCGTTACCCTATCACAGCCTGCCATATCTTTTATTGTAAGTATATTGCGATAGTTCATTTGTGCAAAAATCTGCTGAACACCAGCAGCTTGCTGATACCCGTGTTCAAACATCAGATAACCATCCGGTGCCAGATATTGCAGTGCCTGCTCAGTAATATGACGGATATCGGCATAACCTTCTTCCGGCGCCACCAGGGCAGATAAAGGCTCGAAACGGACATCCCCCTGATTCAGGTGTTCATCTGTTTCACATATATACGGGGGGTTGCTGACAATCAAATCAAAACGCTGATCTAACAAGGCAGAAAACCAGTCACTCTGGCGGATCTGCACATGCTCAAAACCCAGCCGTTGACGGTTTTTCTCTGCCAGGGCCACCGCATCATGAGAGTAATCTACACCGATAAGCTGCCAGTCAGGCTGCTCCGAAGCGAGTGCCAACACAATGGCGCCCGTACCAGTCCCCAGGTCAACGACTCGAGCATCTGTCGGCAGGGGTAAGGTCAATGCATGCTCAACCAGGGTTTCCGTATCTGACCGGGGAATGAGGGTGCTGTTATTGACATACAGAGGCAAACTCCAGAACTCGCGCTCCCCCGTCAGATGGGCGACTGGTTCACCCGCTTTTCGACGTGCAATGAGTGATTCAAATAATTGATATTGCGCTGCATTCAGCTCGGCTTCTGGCCACGCGAATAAATAACTGCGGTTCTTCTGAAGAATGTGTAAAAGCAGCACTTCGGCATCGAGTTTCGCTGACTCTGAGCTACTTTGAAGTTGCGAACTCGCCCAGGCAATCGCCTGAGCAAGATTGGGATTCTGCGCCATTAGTCGTCGCCCATGGCTGCTAACAGATCAGCCTGATACTCCAACACTAACGGATCGATAACGGCACCCAGGTCGCCGGCTACCACTTCATTGAGGCGATACAACGTAAGGTTAATGCGGTGGTCCGTGATACGTCCTTGCGGATAGTTATACGTACGGATACGTTCAGAGCGGTCACCACTACCAACCAAGTTACGACGTTCGCTGGCTTCTTCAGCCTGGCGCTTTTCATCTTCAGCCTGCTGCAGTCGGGCGCCCAGTACTGACAACGCTTTCGCACGGTTTTTATGTTGCGAACGCTCATCCTGACACTCGACCACAACCCCGGTTGGAATGTGAGTAATACGAATTGCAGAATCGGTTTTGTTAACGTGCTGACCACCGGCACCAGATGCCCGGAAGGTATCGACCTTAAGGTCCGACGGGTTAATTTCAATGGCTTCTGCTTCAGGAATTTCTGCCATCACAGCAACCGTACACGCTGAGGTATGAACACGGCCCTGAGATTCGGTTTCTGGTACACGTTGTACACGGTGTGCGCCCGACTCAAACTTCAGCTTGCCGTAAACGCCATCCCCTTTGATGTTAGCGATCACCTCTTTGTAGCCACCGTGCTCACCTTCATTGGCACTGACCACTTCGACCTGCCATTTTTGTGCTTCTGCATAGCGGCTGTACATACGGAACAAATCACCTGCGAAAATCGCGGCTTCATCACCACCGGTACCAGCACGTACTTCAAGGAATACATTGTTGTCGTCTTTCGGGTCTTTTGGCAGCATCAGGATCTGGAGTTGCTCCTCCAGCTCTGAAATTTGTTCTTTTGCGTCTTTGAATTCTTCCTGAGCCATTTCACGCATGTCAGGATCTGAGTCTTTCAGCATTTCTTCAGCCGCAGCCACGTTTTCCTGGGCCTGCTGGTAGGCTGTGAACGCCTTAACGACATCTTCCAGCTCTGAGTATTCTTTTGATAACGCGCGAAAACGGTTTTGATCGCCAATAACTTCCGGATCCCCCAGCATGGCTTCCACTTCTTCGTGGCGCTCTACCAGCGTTTCCAATTTACGATAGACGGACTCTTTCATTTAACTTTTATTCCTGCTCAATACCTAATGCTTGTTTTAATACTGCAATACGCTCTATATCGCCCTCTTTTGCCGCCGCCTGAATGGCACGGGTCGGTGCATGAGTGAGCCGATTGGTGAGCTTGTTTGCCAACTCTAACAAGACCTTTTCTGAATTCTTACCCGATTGTAGCTGATTTAACGCCTTTTCCACGAGCTCTAATTTAATCGTCTGCGCTGATTCACGGTATTCCCGGATCACATCGACAGAGGTCAGTGAACGCTGCCACTGCGCAAATTCATGCGTTTTATCGTCAATGATTTGCTGTGCTTCGCGCGCTGCTTGTTCCCGCGACGCCATGTTCTCGTTCACAATCGCTTGTAGGTCATCCACGGTATACAAATACGCAGCGTCTAAGTCATTCACCTGACTTTCAATATCACGCGGTACCGCAATATCAACGAACAACATGGGCTTATGTTTGCGCTTTTTCAGTGCCTGCTCTACCACCCCTTTACCTATGATAGGCAAAGTACTGGCCGTGGAGCTGATCACAATGTCAGCCTGGTGCAATTGCTCCGGCAGCTGAGCCAAAGAAATGACATTTGCGCTAATTTCATTGGCCAGCAACTGTGCCCGCTCAATGGTGCGGTTGGCCACAGTGATGGCTTTTGGGTTGTGTTGAGATAAATGCTTGGCAACCAGCTCAATGGTTTCACCCGCACCGATAAGTAACACATTGGTTTTTTCCAGCTGACCATAGATGTGCTTTGCCAGATTAACAGCGGCATACGCCACAGATACCGCACTGGCGCCAATTTCGGTTTCGGTGCGAACTTGTTTGGCCACAGAGAAGGTTTTCTGGAATAAGCGTTCAAACACAGGCTGAATGCCATTGTGTGCTTTTGCACTGTTATACGCTTGCTTAATCTGGCCCAGGATCTGTGGCTCACCTAGTACCAGCGAATCCAACCCACAAGCCACGCGCATCAGGTGATTGACGGCATCCTGATTGTGATGCACATAAACATTCTCAGCCAGCTCGTGCTCTTCTATCTGGTGAAATTGCGCAAGCCAACCCAGAAGCGCTTGGGAATTCGGGTCCCCAAGGCTACAATAGATTTCGGTCCGATTGCAGGTAGAAACAATCACGGACTCATTAAACTGCGGTAACTCAGACAGCTGCTGTAGCGCATCCGATAGTTGTTGCGGAGAAAAAGCGACTTTTTCCCTCAATTCGACGGACGCGGTTTTGTGATTGATCCCAAGTGCGATGATGGTCATAACTGCCAGTATTGCTCAAGCCCTGCTTTAAAGCCGCTAATTTTACCAAAAATCAATCGAATATGGAAAGTAAGGAACTTAGTTTGAAACAGTTTCATTTGATTTTGCTCATGTTTTTATTGTTTCTGGGTGGATGTGCACAGCGTATTACGCCGCCTGACGAGCATACACAGCAGAATCGTCCCGAAAGTTACAACAATTGGCGAGCAACGGGTAAGCTCGCATTTATCTCTCCCGAGGAGCGCCAGTCAGCCAACTTTAACTGGCAATACCGCGAACAAAAACAAACACTGACACTGAATACGTTTATTGGTACCCAGGTATTAAAATTAGAAGAACGCGCTCAGTACAGCACACTCACGCTCGAAGATAAAACCTACACCAGCGAAGACAGCAGCGAGCTGGTATATCGTCTGAGTGGCTGGCAACTGCCGGTATCGCAGGCGCCGCAATGGTTAACAGGTCAAATAAACGCGCCCGATAACCAATATAATCAAAAACAGCAACTGATCCAGGCGACCTGGCAGGATAAGCAGGGATTACGCTGGCAGGTCGCTTACCAGACATATCAACGCGTCAACGGACTCGAACTGCCAACCCGACTCACACTGACGCACAATGACATCACCATCAAAATCCGTATCAGTAACTGGCACTTTGAGACCTTATGAAAACACTTACATTAACCGCTCCGGCAAAGCTCAACCTGTTTTTACACATCAATGGCCGCCGTGCTGATGGCTACCACGAGCTGGAAACCCTGTTTACCTTGCTGGAGTACGGCGATCAATTAACCTTCGTCCCACAGGAACAAGATACCATCGAGATCCATGGTGATGTTGCGGATATCCCGTTACAGGATAATCTCATCTTTCGGGCTGCCGACGCACTACGCCCGTATAAATCCGCAGCTAGGGGGGTTCAAATTCACTTGACCAAAAACCTGCCCATGGGTGGCGGTGTTGGCGGTGGGTCATCGGATGCGGCCACCACATTACTCGCCCTCAACACCTTGTGGCAATGTAACCTGTCCACCGCCCAGCTCGCCGATATTGGATTGACGCTCGGGGCTGATGTGCCTGTTTTTGTACATGGGAAAACCGCGTTAGCTCAGGGGGTTGGAGAGAAATTGAGTCCATACCCTGTCACTGAAAAACACTACCTGGTGGTATTCCCCAATGTCCACGTCAGCACCGTAGAGGTCTTTACACATCCGGATTTGCCCCGGAAAACCCCCAAATTATCAGCCAACTGGACATTAGAGCAAACACACAATGACTGTCAGGAATTAGTTAAAAAGCTCCACCCCGAGGTTGATAAAACCCTGAGCTGGTTGTTAAGATATGCGCCGTCCAGATTGACAGGGACAGGAGGGTGTTGCTTTGCAGAATTTGAATCTGCGCAAGCCGCACAGCGTGTCCTCGAACAGCTTCCCTCTCCCTGGACAGGCTTTGTTAGCCAAAACGCTTGCGAGTCAATTGCCCACAGGCAGCTGGCTGCATGGCGTAAAGATGAAGTAAAATAGTTTAAGTTAGCTTGTTTTGACACTGTCACAGACGACGTCATTGCATAACATAATATTACAGTGCCTGAGGAACCCTACCGTGCCCGACATGAAGCTCTTCGCTGGTAACGCAACACCTGAGCTAGCTCAAAAAGTTGCAAAACGTTTGTTTATCGAATTAGGTGATGCCGTTGTAGGCCGTTTTAGCGACGGCGAAATCAGCGTTCAAATTAATGAAAATGTTCGTGGTTCTGATGTCTTCATCGTTCAGTCCACTTGCGCACCAACCAATGACAACCTGATGGAACTCATTGTTATGGTAGATGCGTTACGTCGTGCTTCTGCAGGTCGTATTACAGCTGTTATCCCATATTTTGGCTACGCCCGTCAGGACCGTCGTGTACGTTCTGCTCGTGTACCAATCACAGCTAAAGTTGTCGCAGACTTCTTGTCAAGCGTTGGGGTTGACCGCGTACTGACCGTTGATTTGCACGCAGAGCAGATCCAGGGCTTCTTCGATGTACCTGTTGATAACGTGTTTGGTAGCCCGGTACTACTTGAAGACATGAAAGAGCGTGACTTCGACGACGTTGTTGTCGTATCACCGGATATCGGTGGTGTAGTTCGTGCGCGTGCAATCGCGAAACTTCTGGATGACAAAGACCTGGCTATCATCGACAAGCGTCGCCCACAAGCGAACGTTTCTCAGGTCATGCACATCATTGGTGACGTAGAAGGTCGCGACTGTATCATCGTTGATGATATGATTGATACCGGCGGCACACTGTGTAAAGCAGCTGCGGCACTGAAAGAGCATGGCGCTAAGCGTGTATTCGCTTACGCAACTCACCCGGTATTGTCTGGTAATGCAGCTGAAAACCTGCGTAACTCAGTGATCGACGAAGTGATTGTCACTGACTCAATCACCTTGTCTGACGAACTGAAGTCTGTTGACAAGATCAAAGTACTGACTCTGGCTGATATGCTGGCTGAAACCATCCGCCGCATCAGCAATGAAGAGTCTATCTCTGCGATGTTTGAACACTAACCTGTGTTTATCCGCAAATAAAAAGCACCTCAGGGTGCTTTTTTTATGTCCAAAGGTTTGCAAGGCTGCTGGTAAGTGGTATATTAGCGCGCCTTTTTACTGGGCTTGCTTTGGATACAACCACGGCGAGTACAGTGATTTACCGAAGTGCTTGGTCGCGAGCCCTTCGAAGTATTAACTAAAATAATTGGAGACACTCATGTCACAATACGTATTAAACGCTGAAGTACGCGAAACTCTGGGTACTGGTGCGAGCCGCCGCCTACGTCGCGCTGATAAAGTTCCTGCTATCCTTTACGGTGCAGGCAAAGACGCTGTTTCGCTTACTCTTGAGCACAACAAAGTTATCCAGATGCAAGAAGATGAAGGTTTCTACACGCACATCCTGACTCTGAACATCGGTGGTGAGTCTGTTGAAGCTATCCTGAAAGACATCCAACGTCACCCGTACAAGCCTAAGGTAACTCACCTTGACTTCCAACGCGTTGACGCTTCTCAAAAGCTTCACACTAAAGTTCCTGTTCACTTCATCAACGAAGAAGCAGCGACTAAAGGCGGCAACACGATTGCTCACCACGTAACTGAAATCGAAATCACATGTCTGCCAGCTCAGCTTCCTGAGTTCGTAGAAGTTGACGTAGCAGCTATCGAAGTTGGCGCAACTGTACACCTTTCAGACATCGCACTTCCAGCTGGTGTAGTTTCTGTTGAGCTTGCTAAAGGTGCAGACCACGACCAAGCGGTTGTGACTGTAAACGCACCTAAAGGCGGCGCTGCTGAAGAAACAGCTGAAGAAGCTGCTGAATAATTTTTAAGGTGTTAGCACCTTGAATACTATTCAAATGCTAGTGGGCCTGGCAAATCCAGGCCCCGAATATGCAAACACCCGTCACAATGCCGGGGCTTGGTTTATCGAAGAACTGGCCAGGCGCTACAACGTCCCTCTCAAACCTGACTCCAAACATCATGGCCTTAGCGGCAAGCTGCTCCTGAACAATCAGGAATTTAAGCTTCTTATTCCAACCACTTTTATGAACCTGAGCGGTAAAGCTGTAGGTAGCCTGGCTAATTTTTATAAAATACCGCCTGAGCAGATCCTGGTTGCACATGATGAAATGGATATGGACCCCGGTGTCGCCAAACTCAAAAAAGGCGGCGGTCATGGCGGACACAATGGTCTGAAAGACATTATCGCCAAACTGGGCAATAACAAAGAGTTTATGCGTCTACGCATTGGGATTGGCCACCCTGGACACCGAGATAAGGTGACAGGCTGGGTACTGGGCAAGGCGCCTCAGGCAGACCAGGAAAAAATAGATGCAGCGGTGGATGAAGCCGTACGTTGCATGGAAATCCTGGCCAAAGACGGTGTGTTAAAAGCACAAAATAGACTACATTCTTTTAAGCCGTAACACCGACGTACGAGTCTCGTTACTGCTGTGATTGATCGCTTAATATCAGTCGCAAGATATAAAAATCCGGCCATGCCGGATTTTGTCCGATTGATAGCAAATTAAAGGTTTTAAACTATGGGTTTTAAATGTGGCATTGTTGGCCTACCTAACGTTGGTAAGTCAACCCTATTCAATGCATTAACCAAAGCGGGCATCGAAGCCGCGAACTTCCCTTTTTGTACTATCGAACCAAACACGGGCGTTGTTGCCGTTCCGGATCCTCGTTTGGATCAACTGGCTGCGATTGTTAATCCACAAAAAACCATTGCCACAACAATGGAATTTGTTGATATTGCGGGTCTGGTAAAAGGCGCATCAAAAGGTGAAGGTCTTGGTAACCAGTTCCTGGCAAACATTCGCGAAACCGATGCGATTGGTCATGTAGTTCGTTGCTTTGAAGATGAAAACATCGTACACGTATCTGGTCAGGTAAACCCGGCGGATGATATCGATGTTATCAATACAGAACTTGTGTTATCCGACATGGAAGCAGCCGACCGTGCAGCGCAGCGAAATGCTAAAAAAGCCAAAGGTGGCGATAAAGACGCTAAATTCCAAAACGAAGTCTTGGAAAAAGTCAAAGCACACCTTGATGAAGGTTTAACACTGCGCTCATTGGAACTGACTAAAGAAGAGCTGGCTGCAATCAAGCCACTGAACTTCCTAACGATCAAACCGACTATGTATATCGCCAACGTCACTGAAGATGGTTTTGAAAATAACCCATTTTTAGACAAAGTACGTGAAATTGCCGCAGCGGAAGACGCTGTTGTAATTCCAGTCTGTGCTGCGATTGAGTCTGAGCTGTCTGAACTTGAAGAAGAAGACAAGCTTGAGTTTATGGCCGACCTTGGTCTGGAAGAGCCGGGGCTTAACCTGGTGATCCGCGGTGGGTACGAGCTACTAAAACTGCAAACCTACTTTACTGCTGGTGTAAAAGAAGTACGTGCATGGACCATTCCTGTCGGTGCAACTGCGCCACAAGCAGCAGGTAAGATCCACACTGACTTTGAGCGCGGCTTTATTCGTGCACAAACCATTGGTTTTAGTGATTACATTGAATACCAGGGCGAAAGCGGTGCTAAAGACGCAGGTAAAATGCGTCAGGAAGGTAAAGATTACATCGTTAAAGACGGCGATGTGATGAACTTCTTGTTCAATGTCTAAGTAACGCACTCAATACTGACGGGCAAAACCCGTCTAACAAAAAGCGCCTCATGGCGCTTTTTTTGTCTTCCTATTACACTGGACGCGAAATTATTAGCCTAATTGCATTAAAAACACGCTGGTTCGCTTAATTTATCTGCAAACAAACTGTGTTAGGTATTTTTTTGCAAAAAAGGTGTTGACGACATACGGCCATATACGCATAATACGCCCCGCATCAGCGATGATGAGAAATTAAAGAGATGGCTATGTAGCTCAGCTGGTTAGAGCACATCACTCATAATGATGGGGTCCCCTGTTCAAATCAGGGCATAGCCACCATGCTTTAATTACTACCAAAACTCATCTAGCTAGCAAGACGCGGAAGTGGCGGAATTGGTAGACGCGCTGGATTTAGGTTCCAGTATCTTCGGATGTGAGAGTTCAAGTCTGTCCTTCCCCATAATGTTCTCGGTAAGAACTAAAATAATCAACTTTTCGTTGGAGTATCGCCAAGCGGTAAGGCAGCGGGTTTTGACCCCGCCATTCCCAGGTTCAAATCCTGGTACTCCAGCCAATGGCTATGTAGCTCAGCTGGTTAGAGCACATCACTCATAATGATGGGGTCCCCTGTTCAAATCAGGGCATAGCCACCATGCTTTAATTACTACAAAACCTCATCTAGCTAGCAAGACGCGGAAGTGGCGGAATTGGTAGACGCGCTGGATTTAGGTTCCAGTATCTTCGGATGTGAGAGTTCAAGTCTGTCCTTCCCCATAATGTTCTCGGTAAGAACTAAAATAATCAACTTTTCGTTGGAGTATCGCCAAGCGGTAAGGCAGCGGGTTTTGACCCCGCCATTCCCAGGTTCAAATCCTGGTACTCCAGCCAATGGCTATGTAGCTCAGCTGGTTAGAGCACATCACTCATAATGATGGGGTCCCCTGTTCAAATCAGGGCATAGCCACCATGCTTTAATTACTACAAAACCTCATCTAGCTAGCAAGACGCGGAAGTGGCGGAATTGGTAGACGCGCTGGATTTAGGTTCCAGTATCTTCGGATGTGAGAGTTCAAGTCTGTCCTTCCCCATAATGTTCTCGGTAAGAACTAAAATAATCAACTTTTCGTTGGAGTATCGCCAAGCGGTAAGGCAGCGGGTTTTGACCCCGCCATTCCCAGGTTCAAATCCTGGTACTCCAGCCAATGGCTATGTAGCTCAGCTGGTTAGAGCACATCACTCATAATGATGGGGTCCCCTGTTCAAATCAGGGCATAGCCACCATGCTTTAATTACTACAAAACCTCATCTAGCTAGCAAGACGCGGAAGTGGCGGAATTGGTAGACGCGCTGGATTTAGGTTCCAGTATCTTCGGATGTGAGAGTTCAAGTCTGTCCTTCCCCATAATGTTCTCGGTAAGAACTAAAATAATCAACTTTTCGTTGGAGTATCGCCAAGCGGTAAGGCAGCGGGTTTTGACCCCGCCATTCCCAGGTTCAAATCCTGGTACTCCAGCCAATGGCTATGTAGCTCAGCTGGTTAGAGCACATCACTCATAATGATGGGGTCCCCTGTTCAAATCAGGGCATAGCCACCATGCTTTAATTACTACAAAACCTCATCTAGCTAGCAAGACGCGGAAGTGGCGGAATTGGTAGACGCGCTGGATTTAGGTTCCAGTATCTTCGGATGTGAGAGTTCAAGTCTGTCCTTCCCCATAATGTTCTCGGTAAGAACTAAAATAATCAACTTTTCGTTGGAGTATCGCCAAGCGGTAAGGCAGCGGGTTTTGACCCCGCCATTCCCAGGTTCAAATCCTGGTACTCCAGCCAATGGCTATGTAGCTCAGCTGGTTAGAGCACATCACTCATAATGATGGGGTCCCCTGTTCAAATCAGGGCATAGCCACCATGCTTTAATTACTACAAAACCTCATCTAGCTAGCAAGACGCGGAAGTGGCGGAATTGGTAGACGCGCTGGATTTAGGTTCCAGTATCTTCGGATGTGAGAGTTCAAGTCTGTCCTTCCCCATAATGTTCTCGGTAAGAACTAAAATAATCAACTTTTCGTTGGAGTATCGCCAAGCGGTAAGGCAGCGGGTTTTGACCCCGCCATTCCCAGGTTCAAATCCTGGTACTCCAGCCAATGGCTATGTAGCTCAGCTGGTTAGAGCACATCACTCATAATGATGGGGTCCCCTGTTCAAATCAGGGCATAGCCACCATGCTTTAATTACTACAAAACCTCATCTAGCTAGCAAGACGCGGAAGTGGCGGAATTGGTAGACGCGCTGGATTTAGGTTCCAGTATCTTCGGATGTGAGAGTTCAAGTCTCTCCTTCCGCACCATGTTCTTTTAAGTCAGAACTAAAACAGATTTAATTTCGTTGGAGTATCGCCAAGCGGTAAGGCAGCGGGTTTTGATCCCGCCATTCCCAGGTTCAAATCCTGGTACTCCAGCCAATGGCTATGTAGCTCAGCTGGTTAGAGCACATCACTCATAATGATGGGGTCCCCTGTTCAAATCAGGGCATAGCCACCACGTTGCGGAAGTGGCGGAATTGGTAGACGCGCTGGATTTAGGTTCCAGTATCTTCGGATGTGAGAGTTCAAGTCTCTCCTTCCGCACCATGTTCTCGATAAGAACTAAAATAATCAACTTTTCGTTGGAGTATCGCCAAGCGGTAAGGCAGCGGGTTTTGATCCCGCCATTCCCAGGTTCAAATCCTGGTACTCCAGCCATCTCTCCTTTGAGAGATACAATTTTATGCGGAAGTGGCGGAATTGGTAGACGCGCTGGATTTAGGTTCCAGTATCTTCGGATGTGAGAGTTCAAGTCTCTCCTTCCGCACCATGTTCTCGATAAGAACTAAAATAATCAACTTTTCGTTGGAGTATCGCCAAGCGGTAAGGACAGAAGAGAGAGGTTTTGATCCCTCACTCATCCACCCCCAGATTCAAATCCTGGGACCAACATTTAGGTTTGATTTTTCGTTGGAGTATCGCCAAGCGGTAAGGCAGCGGGTTTTGATCCCGCCATTCCCAGGTTCAAATCCTGGTACTCCAGCCATCTCTTATGAGATAAAAAATGCGGAAGTGGCGGAATTGGCCAGATGTCTTGAACTAGACGCTGGATTTAGGTTCCAATATCAAAGCGAAAAAATATGCGGAAGTGGCGGAATTGGTAGACGCGCTGGATTTAGGTTCCAGTATCTTCGGATGTGAGAGTTCAAGTCTCTCCTTCCGCACCATGTTCTTCAAGTTAGAACTAAAACACTTGATTACGCTTTTTATTTCTGTAGTATCAAGCGTTAAGAAGAAGGATATTATCGATTTAGATTTATCTGGATTCAAGATTTGAATTATTGCTGGAGTATCGCCAAGCGGTAAGGCAGCGGGTTTTGATCCCGCCATTCCCAGGTTCAAATCCTGGTACTCCAGCCATCTCTTCAAGAGATGAAAATTCAGTTAAATATACGATGCGGAAGTGGCGGAATTGGATGTTGTCGAATAAGACGCAGGATTCAGGTTTCTTTTCATTGTATTGATAGAGATTTAATGCGGAAGTGGCGGAATTGGTAGACGCGCAGGATTCAGGTTTCTGTAACTTCGGTTGTGAGAGTTCAAGTCTCTCTTTCCGCACCATTTAACTCTCTTTTCTTGATATCTCCCTTCTTTCTTAAATCTAATATAATCAATGTAAAATTTCGAAATTCTCAGAATTGATTGTTGTCGAATGAGATTCAGGTTTCTTTTTCATTGATGAACTAAATATACGATGCGGAAGTGGCGGAATTGGTAGACGCGCAGGATTCAGGTTTCTGTAACTTCGGTTGTGAGAGTTCAAGTCTCTCTTTCCGCACCATTTAGTTTTCTTAATTATTCTTTGCAAACTCACTTAACTATTTCTTGACTCAGCAGTCCATATTTTTGGTCGTCTTCTGTCTTCATCTTTACTATTTTTTTAACTTAAATCGCTTTAGCTAATTTATTATCGATACTTGCTACCATTTATGTTTCATGAATGACGTCTAAACGACGCCACCCATTGCATGTTTCAATACTTCACGTTTAATTGGACCGGCATGATTAGCCACTTTTAACACTAGGTTGCGTAAATGCTTTAATGGTGCAATTTCGTTAGAGAAGCCAAAGTAACACGCATCCATCATACTCATCATCATCAGGTTATCGTTACGACGGCTCTGCTCATAGCGGCGCAGCAAGGCGGCGTTACCAATGTCGTCAGCGCCTTCCAGTACGCTGGCCAGCGCAGCCACATCTTTGAATCCTAAATTCACCCCCTGCCCGGCCAGTGGATTGATGGTATGTGCTGAGTCGCCAATCAAGGCAACGCGCCCCTGATGGTATTGATTAGCATGTTGTCTGGCTAACGGAAATACCGCGCTTTGCAACACTTCAAACTCACCGGGTAAATCGAAGAAGTGATTTTGTATCTCCTCCTTTAACTGTGCATTCGATAACGCCTTCATCTGCGCCAGCTCATTGCCATGGTGATACCAGATCAGATTGGCGTACGGGTATTGCATAGGCAAAAAGGCAATTGGCCCGGACGGCTTAAACTGCTGCCAGGTTTTTACCTGCTGCGGCGCATCCAGTTTGATCAGCACACCCATACAATGCTGCTGATATTGCCAACCGGTCACCCCAATGCCAGCCAGTTTGCGTGCCACAGAGCGCCCTCCGTCAGCAGCTAAGAGTAAATCGGCCTGATAGCTTTGCTCCGGGTAAATCAACTCAACCGAATCAGTATCTTGCTTGATTGCCTGAGGCGTACCAGAAACCTGCTCGACCTGAATGCCAAGGCGTTCGAATTGTGCCCATAAACTGGCCTGGATAAGACGGTTTTCAACAATGTGGCCTAAATGCGTTGTAGCCAGCTCCTCGCAATCAAATAACAGGCTGTTATTTTCCTGCTCATACGCTTCGAGCTGTTGATACGGTGCCAGCCTGGCATTGCGAAGCATCGGCATTGCCTGTAGCTCATCCAGCAAGGCTTCTGAAAAGCGATTAATGGCAGAGACTCGAATATCAATGGTATCGTCTGTCAGTGCCTGCATGGCATCCAATGGGTGCGTTTCGAGCACTGTGACTGCCAGACCTTGCTGTGCGAGCTTCACGGCAGCTGCTGCGCCAACCATGCCACCACCGACTATCAGCACTTTGTTTTTCATACCCTTTTTCCTTAGTTCAACTTGCTAAGTTATATCCCGCTATTGTAACCCAATTCGTTCTGAAAGGTTTATTGCCCTGCATATTGTAGCTGAGCAAATACAAGATGCCTTGATCTTGGTTTTTAAAGTTAAAAACTATACTTGGCTAGTGTCATTAGGTCATATAAAATACGCGTCCTTTAAACTAATTTCACGCAAGATCCTGGCAAGGATACAGGCTATGCTCTGTATTGATTCAGGAGATGAGCGGGTCGGCTTAGTGACATTAGTTGTTTTAGCGTCGCACATCGTGCTATTCACCGAGTTGAAAACGAGGCATTATTTCAATGAGTAAAAAGTTGCATATCAAAACCTGGGGCTGTCAGATGAACGAGTATGACTCCCAGAAAATGGCGGATCTGCTTGACTCCACCAATGGCTATCAGCTGACAGAAGAAGCTGAACAAGCGGATGTGATCCTACTCAATACCTGTTCAATTCGTGAAAAAGCACAGGAAAAAGTATTTCACCAACTGGGCCGCTGGAAGTTGCTAAAAGACGATAATCCAGATCTGGTCATCGGTGTCGGTGGTTGTGTGGCTTCACAGGAAGGCGACACAATCCGCCAACGTGCGCCATTTGTTGATATCGTTTTCGGTCCGCAAACTTTGCACCGCCTGCCTGAAATGATTAAACAGGTCCAAAGCAAGCAAGGCTCTGTGGTCGATATTTCATTCCCGGAAATCGAAAAGTTCGATCGCCTGCCAGAGCCAAAAGCTGAAGGCCCGAGTGCGTTCGTATCCATTATGGAAGGCTGCTCTAAATACTGTACTTTCTGCGTTGTACCTTATACGCGGGGTGAGGAAGTGAGCCGTCCTCTTGATGATGTTTTACTTGAAGTTGCGCAACTGGCAGAGCAAGGTGTGCGTGAGGTGAACCTGCTGGGTCAAAACGTAAACGCCTATCGCGGTGAAATGCATGATGGCGAAATTTGCTATTTCTCTGATCTGCTGCGCTTTGTCGCGGCCATCGATGGCATCGACCGCATTCGGTACACCACCTCACACCCGGTTGAGTTTACACCTGACATCATCGATGCATACGCAGACGTACCAGAACTGGTAGATCACCTGCACTTACCGGTTCAAAGTGGCTCAGATCGCATTTTGAACCTGATGAAGCGTGGCCATACGGCGCTGGAGTACAAATCTACTATCCGCAAACTGCGTAAGATCCGCCCGAACCTAAGCATGAGCTCAGACTTCATCATTGGTTTCCCGGGAGAAAGCAAAGCGGATTTCGAAGCGACTATGAATCTGATCAACGACATTGGCTTTGATATGAGCTTCAGCTTTATCTATTCAGCTCGTCCAGGTACGCCAGCATCCGACCTGCCTGATGATGTAACCGAGCAAGAAAAGAAAGAGCGTTTGTACTTGCTGCAAAATCGCATCAATCAGATGGCACAGGACATCAGCCGTAAAATGCATGACACTGAGCAACGCATCCTGGTTGAAGGTCCTTCGAAAAAGAACCCAATGGAGTTACGCGGTCGCACCGAGAATAACCGGGTTGTGAATTTTGAAGGTCCACACTCAGTGATCGGTCAGTTCGTTGACGTACGTATCACTGAGGCGCTGCCCAATTCATTGCGTGGTGAACTGATCAGAACCGAAGCTGAGATGGACTTGCGCCGCGATGTTGCACCTTCGGATATCTTAAACCGTGCACCAGCAGAACCAGAAGCCAATGAACTGGGTGTTGCGACCTTTACACCTTAGTCTTGGAATTTCGACGCCAGCTGATGCTGGCGTCTTGTTATTAGGAAGTTGTTTTGAGTAACCAAGTCAAGAATATCGAATTTTATCTGGAACCCTCCGACAATCACCGCCTATCTTCTTTATGCGGGCCTTTTGATGACAACCTGAAGCAAATTGAACGTCGTCTGGGCATTGAAATTACCCACAGAGATAACTGGTTCAAAGTCACCGGCCAACCGGTTGTGGCTAAGGCTGCTGTCGACATTTTGAAATCCCTGTATGTAGAAACTCAGCCCGTACGCGGCAAGTTTGTCGATATTGAGCCAGACCAGGTTCATTTGGCTATCACTGAGGCCAACTGCCTGGAGCAGGAAGCCCCGGATGTGTGGGAAAAAGAAGTCTTTATCAAAACACGCCGTGGTGTGGTTAAACCTCGCAACCCCAACCAAAGCCAGTATGTAGCCAATATTCTGACCCATGACATCTGTTTTGGTATCGGTCCGGCAGGGACAGGTAAAACCTACCTGGCAGTAGCGGCGGCGGTAGATGCCCTGGAACGTCAGGAAATTCGTCGTATTCTGTTGACTCGTCCAGCTGTTGAAGCAGGTGAAAAGCTGGGTTTCTTACCTGGCGACCTGACACAAAAAATAGACCCTTACTTACGTCCGCTTTACGATGCTCTGTTTGAGATGTTGGGCTTTGAAAAGGTCGAGCGTCTGATCGAAAAGAACGTGATAGAAGTTGCGCCATTGGCTTACATGCGTGGTCGAACACTGAACGACGCCTTTATTATTCTGGATGAAAGTCAAAACACCACCACAGAGCAGATGAAGATGTTCCTGACCCGGATTGGCTTTAACTCGAAAGCCGTGATCACCGGTGACATCACTCAGGTGGATTTACCACGCGGTGCGCGCTCTGGTCTGCGCCACGCCATTGACGTGCTGGGTGAGGTAGACGAGATTTCGTTTAACTTCTTTAAATCTCACGATGTCGTGCGTCATCCCGTTGTAGCGCGCATTGTTGAAGCCTACGAGAAAAAAGAAGAAGCTGAGCGAAAGGAAAAGTTTAATAAACAACAGGCAAGATTACAGGCACAGGCCAATACCACGCCTGCAAATACACAATCAGATACCAACAACGAGGAGCGCTCCTAATGTCGCTTGAGGTAGATCTACAGGTCGCCAGTGAATTCGCCAACTTACCCTCGGCTGAGCAATTTCAGCTGTGGGCCGAAAAAGCATTGCTTGCGTATAAGGAAGAGGCCGAAGTCACTATCCGAATTGCAGATGAAGCGGAAAGCCAGGAGCTGAACAGCCAATATCGTGGCAAAGACAAGCCCACCAATGTGCTGTCATTCCCTTTCGAAGCACCGCCTGGAATTGAACTACCACTGGTTGGCGACCTAATTATTTGTCCTCAGATTGTTTTTCGAGAGGCCGAAGAACAGGAAAAAACTTTCCACGATCATTTTGCCCATATGGTGGTACACGGGTGCTTGCATTTGTTGGGCTTTGACCATATAAATGAACAGGACGCCGATGAAATGGAAAGTCTTGAAAAAGAATTCTTAGCCGATCTGGGCATTGCTGACCCATATCGAGATGACGTTTAACCGACTGGAGTAACACACCGCAATGAGCGACGAAAACTCGCAAAGTAGTCAGGGTTCTTCTAGCAAGACCTGGCTGGGACGCATCACACAGATGCTGCAAGGGGAACCCCAAAACAAAGAAGAGTTGGTAGAGGTAATTGCCGACGCACAGGAAAGAGCCCTGATCGATCCTGAAACCAAAGACATGATGGAAGGCGTACTCAGTGTTTCTGAATTAAAAGTCCGCGACATCATGATCCCGCGTTCACAAATGGTGACGCTGGATATTGATCAGGACCTGGAGTCGCAGTTACCCGCAATGGTTGAATCCAGCCATTCGCGTTTCCCGGTCATTTGCGAAGACAAAGATCATGTCGAAGGCATTTTGCTGGCCAAAGATCTGTTACCCCTGATTGTTCAGCGTGACAGTGAATTACCTACCATCCGCGAGTACCTGCGTCCGGCGGTTGTGGTTCCTGAAAGTAAACGTGTTGATGCACTGCTCAATGAGTTTCGGCAAAAGCGCTACCACATGGCCATTGTCATTGATGAGTACGGAGGCGTTTCAGGCCTGGTGACCATTGAAGACATTCTTGAGACAATCGTCGGTGAAATCGAAGATGAACACGATAATGAAGACGAGCAACAGGCTATCCGTCAGTTATCTAAGCACGTGTTTAACGTTCAGGCTCTGACGCCACTGGATGAGTTTAACGAGTACTTCAAGACGGAGTATGACACGCAGGAAGCAGACACCATAGGCGGGATCATCTTGCATGCATTTGGCCATATGCCAAGCCGCGGCGAAACCATTGACATTGCTCCCTTGCAATTCAAGGTCACCAATTCGGACAATCGCCGCATTTTGCAGTTACAGGTGACGATGCCAAAAACCGAACATGTTGAAGACGTTTTCGAATAAACTCACCCCCCTACTTACTGACAAGTTTACGTGGCTGGCACTGCTAAGCGGTGCCTCACTGACTTTCAGTTATGCTCCGTTTGGGCTCTGGCCCATCACCTTCGTTGCACTCGCAGTTGCGTGTTTTGTCACCGATCAATCATCTAGTAAACAATCCGCTAAATATGGTTTTTTATTTGGCTTTGGCTGGTTTGCGGCCGGGATAAGCTGGGTGCATGTGTCCATTGCGCAGTTCGGTGGTTTGCCTTTACCTGCTTCGCTGTTATTAATGGGCCTGCTCTGTGCCTATCTGGCTATTTATCCTGCGCTGGCCTTCGCGCTGGCGACACGCTTCTCAGATAAGCCCTGGCAACGTGTAGCGCTGCTGCTAAGCGGATTTGCGATATTTGAATATCTACGCGGTACTTTACTGACCGGGTTCCCCTGGCTCAGTTTTGGCTATAGTCAGACCGACTCACCGCTGAACATGCTCGCGCCCTGGATTGGTGAGTTTGGCCTGACTCTGGTGTGTGTGTTGTTTGGTGCGCTGCTATATTATCTGCTTCGGCATAAGTGCTATCAATTAACTGTGTTCGCCCTGCTGCCTCTGTCAGTACTCTCTGTTGTGACTCACACGACAAACAACCCGGTTGAATACACGGGCGAGCAAACCCGTATCTTATTGGTTCAGGGCA
The DNA here is from genome assembly GCF_000238295.3 of Pseudoalteromonas rubra. Classification (NCBI taxonomy): domain Bacteria; kingdom Pseudomonadati; phylum Pseudomonadota; class Gammaproteobacteria; order Alteromonadales; family Pseudoalteromonadaceae; genus Pseudoalteromonas; species Pseudoalteromonas rubra. The sequence continues at coordinate 9,522 of NZ_AHCD03000039.1, read as the reverse complement.
ATATTCAACAAAGCCTGCGCTGGGAACCAGAGCAATTCTGGCCGACCATGTCAAAATACCAGGATATGACCCGGCCATTGTGGCAACAAGCTGATCTGGTTGTCTGGCCCGAAGCAGCTATTCCGGAGCTTGAAGACTTAGCCTTCGACTTTTTACACAACCTGGACAAAGCCGCGGCTTTCAATCAGAGCGCGTTAATCACGGGCATTCCTGATTATCAGTTCGACACCCGCAATGTTTACAACACCCTGATTGTCGTGGGTAAGCAACAGGCAGACGACGAGCAGGGTCATTATCAGTACCTGCACACAAATCGCTATCAAAAACATCAGCTGCTCCCCATCGGAGAGTTTGTTCCTTTTGAAAAGTGGTTGCGGCCGGTTGCCCCCCTGTTCAATCTGGCCATGTCTTCCTTCTCCCGGGGTGACGCACAGCAAGCAAACCTGATAGCTAATGGGTTACATGTTCTGCCTGCTATCTGCTACGAAATTGCCTTCAGTGAACTGGTCAGAAACAACTACACCAGTCAGTCTGATATTCTCTTTACCGTCAGCAATGATGCCTGGTTTGGGGATTCACACGGCCCGCATCAGCATATGCAAATTGCCCGGATGCGCGCGCTGGAACTACAACGCCCTCTGGTTCGGGTAACCAACAATGGGATCAGCGGGATTTATGATCCACTCAGTCAGACACAGCACACCTTGCCTCAGTTTGTAGAGGAGACAATGTTGCTGGACGTGAAACTGATGCGCGGGGACAGCTGGTATAGTCAGCATGGAAATAAATGGGTTTGGGGGATTGTCTTTATCTTGCTCTGCCTTGTTATGTTTACAAGGGGTGCAACACGACTGACCAGTAAATTCGAGCGCAACTACTTATAAACCTGGTTGCGCTCTGTCCTACTTTAGCCTCTAACTCTCAAGTGATATAAGCCATGTCTCTGGAAATTACCCCAGTTTGTTTTGGTACATTGGTTATAATCGCCATTTTTGAACCACAGAGTCACGCTCTTATCGGCCATGCTTGCTGCCAGCATTTGACTAAAAATCGCATGACAGGCTTCAGGCGTGAAATTGCCCGATTTTGCCGTCAAATTGCAAACCGTATTGGCTTCACCTAGGTTGGTCACGGTCAGCAAGACAGTTCCACCGGGTGTAAGATCTACCGCTTCAACTTTTCCATTACAATAGTAAGCCTGAGCGGACAAGCTTGCCAGTGATAACGCAAGTGTTGCTATTATTTTCTTCATTTTCCTTATCCTATTTTTTAAATTAAATCCTCGAAACTGATGTTATCACACCTTCTATAAAAACAATGATCCAGTAGCAATGATACTGGGCAAAATAAGCTCGTATCATATTTGATTCTAAGGTAATCGTAGGGTCATTGTGTTCAATAAAGATTGCGCCATTAGGGCATTTTTATTGCATCTTTTCGGTGCAATGCTTGCCTTTCCTCATCCAGGTAAAGATTCAAATCTATGATTTTAAATGCATTTAAATCTTGGCATATATCTTTCTTATCACTAAGCGTACAGGTGAAATAGGAGCATATATAATGAACAGCTGGTTAGAAACGCTTACCCTGATATGGCATATAGACTGTAGCGTATGGCCACCCAGAGATTGTCAGTTCAATCACACAAAGGAGTGTTAACATGGCCGCCAAGCTCTCCCTAACTCACCCTAGCGTGCTGTGTGCGGTCCATATGGTAAAGAGTCAGCAACTAACCATTCACGAAGCGGCCAGTCAGTATGACTTATCTCAGCGCACGCTCTATGCCGCGCTGCGATATAAACAACCACAATCGCGCTATTCGCAGCTTTTACAACAAAAGCAGCAACTCGAATATCAGCTACGCCAGATCCGAGAAGAATTAGCCACTATAAAGGAAAGTGACTATGCCACTCCTAATTGAGCCGCTCGCCGAGATCACCCCCAAGCTGCAACAGGCGCTTGCATGTCAGCTACAGGCCTGTGTCACCGAGGGCGCATCGCTTGGGTTCTACCACCCAATCTCAGATCCGCAGATGGCCAACTACTGGGCCCAGGTGAACACTGAGCTGTTCGCCAACACACGCGTGTTACTGGGCGCTTATATAGATGAACAGCTGGTTGCTTCTGTGCAACTGGTGCCTTGTCAGAAACAAAATGGCCGACACCGGGGTGAAGTAGAAAAATTACTGGTGCACCCGGCTTATCAACGTCAGGGCATAGCGCAGGCATTGATGCAACGTCTTGAAACCTATGCCAGCCAGGCCGGCATTTCATTGTTAGTACTGGATACGCAAAGTGGTGATAAATCAGAACTGTTTTACCAGGCAGTTGGATTCAACAAAGCCGGAGAAATCCCGTTTTACGTTAACAACCAGCAAGGTGACAGATTCGCTACAAGTTACTATTACAAGCAACTGTGTTAATGCGATAGAGTTTAGAGACTTAAGTGTTTTGCCTAACCTGGTAATGGTTATCAGGCGCTCAGAAAGCATCACCGTATGCGCTCAGGCAAAGTGAGCACCTTTCGAGATTCCAATAAAAAATGCCCCTGTTAACAGAGGCATTTTTAGTTTTGCTAAGTGTACTCAATCAGCGGTCAGTATCTGTACTCGCGTACCTAATGCTCAAGCGAAATGCCCATTCCAATAATCAGTCGCTCTTGATCAACAGATGGATAGATACTCCGCCATGACTGTTTATTCATCGCCAGAATATGTTTGTTATGCTTATCTATATACACATGCAGCATCTTCGGCGGCTCAGGTGAGTCAACTAAGGCAACAATCTCCGTTAACTTATCGCTCAATTCGTCACTGCACAAAGGCAGCTTGTAAATTTCCGATATGCTTGTAAGCAAAACATTGAAACTCCCCTTCCCCTTACTGGAAAAAGGGGCCGGACTCACTGAATAACTCAGCTCATACTTCGGGTGTGCATAAATATTGGATTTGTAGACCTCCTCAGCAACCGAGATCTCTTCTGATTCCTGTAAGTCTGCCTTCGCCATTAAGACTTCTTTCCCAAACAGCCTGGCTCTGACAGTCTCAATCCCAAGTTGCTGATAGGGAAATACCTGCTCGCTCACATAATGAAAGCGAATATATTCCAATTTATTTAGTTTTTCCTGACAAGCAAAGCTCTGAGACACAGCCATGCCCACCAGAAAAACCAATCCTCTTACCGGCATTACACCATTTCCGCACACTGTGGTGATACCTCTCTAATATGAAACATCTCAATGCCACGTATAATGTACATAAAAGCATTCAACTTATTCTTGAATTTTGGGGCATTACAACTTTCATGCTACACGTCAAGTATGCTGTTTTTCTGCCCACAAAAGCTATTGTGTTCTTCAACAGCAGAAACAGGACTCCATGGGGTTTCTATCACATTAGTGAAGCATGCCCCTCAGAGCCCGTTCGCGATCTATCTTTAGTTAATTTAATAAAGGAAGGAGGTGAGATACCTTATTTGCAAAGGCCCTGTAGTGAGTGCTTTTACAAACTTAGCCTGACCAAATTAATTATGATGCTGAAAGGCCTGTCCAAAGTCTATTCATGCGGATTAGCAACATAACACTCACACATCCTTGCACCGCTTACCGAAATGAAAAGTCTTTCAATATCAAGTTACTTATAATTTCCATATTAATATTTAGAGGACGTTCCTACACAAGTAAACTCGAGCCTAACTGCGCTTACAAGCGCAATCAATATGGCCCGAGTATACCTGCATCCTCTTAATTAATTTCCTGGATGTGACTTCCTATCGATCAGGGTTGCCGACGTAGTCTTCCCCCTTGGCTCTCTTCTCTCTTTCTTCATGTACATCAATCACTTTAAAGTCAAAAGTGTCAGGATTATTAATGACATAATTTACTGAAACAAATAAGCCAATTATCAATAAAACACTCGTAAATAGCTTCTTTAACCAGCCCTCTTTGCGATAGATCACGTACCCGATAAAGGTTGCAAACTCTCTAATCGCAAAAATTACGGCAATAAATAAAGTGATAAAAACTAAAATCTTAATCAACACGCAACTCCACAACTGCTATCGCTTATTAAACCGGAAAACGATAAAACATGAGTATTTGTTCTTGAAACGCTCGCTCCCACCATAGGACCTAATGAAATAGAGTAGCCTGGCATACCAGCATGGCTGAGTGAACCTTCAAAATTAAATCCTGCCCCCACGGCCACATTAGTAGCACCGCCGGCAAAATCGATGAAAGTACCCGCACTTTCGCCAAGGGTTATTGCCGCACCTAACCGACTTAATTTGCCAAATGGTTTGGGGCCCAAGTTGCCTGAAAGCCCTTCTTCAGCGCCAGAAGTAAAATACAAGCCAGCAAACTCCTCCCAGGATTCTCCAAAAACGACTCCCACTTCAAGGCTTATTCCATGCCCATTGGAGTCGCCTCCAACCAGCTCAACGAGCGTGCTTGGTACACTGAGTTGAACACCAACCTTCTTTACTTTACTCATATGTAACTTGCGCTTTTCTTCAGCAGCCTTTCTTTGTGCCTCATGTTTACCGCCTCCCTCAGCATTATACCACCACTGCATGGCTGAAGTGACCGCACCATTCGCGAACTTACCTCCGGTGAGTTCAGAGACCGTGCCCCCTACAAGACCCGCAATGATAGTCCGAGTATAGGCATTACCAAAGTTTGTGGTCTTAGGGTTCATAAACCCTTTCATACTCGCCGTCACCATAGAGCTGACAAAACCGTGACCAAATTTACCCCCTTGCAGAACGGAGGTGATCCCCCCAACCATCGCATGAGAAGCAACATTCGCGACCGCAGTTAAGCCTCCCGCTTCAAAAGGTAACGCGCCTCCAATCACTTCAGAAACACCAATGGTCACGCTGGAGATCACATAGGCCTTGAGTGCTGCACCGAAACTCCCCGTTACCGCATAGGTTTTCAGCCCCTGATATAACGGCAATGCCCAGGGCGCATATATCCCCAACGCAATACTGACCGCCGCATCCAGAATGGGGATCTTCGCAATGGCCTTGAGCAGTGAGCTCAGCCCCGTGATCTTCATTAACTTCTTCAGGAAGTAACCACTTGGGTCGTTGTAAGTCAGTGGGTTATTCAACACATAACTGTAACGGTTGTGGCTTTGTGTTAAATCCGGGAACTGAACAAACGGATCCGCCTGTAAGAATCGACCCAGATTGGCATCATAGATACGCCCGTTCATATGTATGACCTCGAGCTGATCTACCTGCTCGTGCCCGGTAAAGGCCCGCATCTGTGTCAGTGGTAACAGGCTGCTGCCCATTTCAGAAGCCGCGTACACCCGCTGCTGTTTACCCCAAGGGTCGTAAATGTACTGTGCAATCGCACTGCCGCTGTCATTGGTCACCAGCACCGTTGAGCCCAGCATATCGCTGTGCGCAACCTGAGTTTTTTGTGCCTGACCCTCAACCTGGCTGATAACCACACCACCTGCATACCAGCGATGTTCAATTTGCGATGGCAAAGCACTGCCACTGCTGTTTTTACCCCCTGACTGCTTGATCAGCTCATACACCTTACCAACGTAGTACACCTGTTTCGTTTGTGAACTGCCATTCACCAGCTGTACGTCTTTACGGTAATAGCGGTTACCTGCTTCGTCATACCGGAATTCAGTATAGGTATTATTGTCCTTGGTGATTTTATAAGGCTTATCAAACTGGGTGTAGTAAAAACGACGCTGACCATCATTAACAATATTGCCATGACTATCATAAGACATGCTATAGCTGCGCTTACCACTTGCCCCCGAAACTGACATCAGCTGATATGGGTTGCTGGCATTCGTATAGTGGTAAGTCCCTACATTGGTGTTGGTTTTGATATTGCCATATGCATCATAGCTGTAGGTTTGATTGGCCAGGCGCAATGAAACACCATAACGGGTGCTGGCATGGCTTACCGTGCGGGTTTCGAGACGCTGCAGACCGTTATTTTCATAGCCAAATGACTCGGTGAATTTAAACGAGTCATTGCCGACGCCCGGCTCATAATACTGACTGATACGATGACGCGTGGTGCCACGGATATCATGCTTATAATTCACCGTATACAGCGTCTGCGTCGCATTAGAAATAGAAATTGAGTCAATGAAGGCACTGTCTTTTTCAAACGACTGGGTCCGGGATACCCCACCGGCAAACGTCTGCTGTGTCACCCGGCCTTGTGCATCAACACGCTCAATTTTGCTCAACAACTTATTCGTGGCGGCATCATAGTTACTGCGCAGCTTACCATTTGTGTAATACGACTTCACAAACATGCCGTTTGGCAATGCCATCTGGCTAATCTGACCCAGGCTGTTATAACTGGACACAGATTTAAACTCACCACCGGCATTTTTAGTCACACTGCTTTCAGGGCGACCTAAGTCATCAAAGGTGTAATGCTTACTGATACTCGCCGTGTTGTTGGCAATTAGGTTTTCGCAGCTTGCCGCTGAGCCCGTCACACGGAACTGATAAGAGTCGGTCAGTTTACCAATGTTATGCGCAGATTTGCTGTTGCCATAGACATTACAGCTGATCAGGGAACGGCCAGACACGGTTTTATCCAGCTGAACAGTACGCGATACCTGACCCAGCTTATTATAGAAGGTTTCTTTTGTTTCAGAGCGACCGTTCACCTCTTTAACAACCTCTCCGAAGCCGTTGTAATACAGCTGCCAGGTTCCCCGGCTGGGATCTTCTACCTTGATTTTTCTGCCATAACGGTCGTAGTGCGTTGTGATTGCGGTGTTTTTAAACTGCCCTGAGCTGCTATTATAAACCGCATTGGTCGTGCTCACTACGTTGCCAAACGCGTTGTAGCCAAACTTAACACGGTTCACAATATCCGGATTAGAGCCTGTATAAGGATCTGTCTTATACAATGTACGACCCTGCACATCCTGCATTTCATCGCGTTTGTAGCTGCTGGCACTATAATTATCATTACTGCCACCCACATCCGTGGTCCGGGTTAAATGGCCCAGATACTGAATGCTTGTCGCTTTACCACTGGGTAGCGTCGTCTTTTCTAACCGGTTGTAACCATCAAAGTCGAAGCGCGTCGTGTACTTAGTCTCTCCCAATTTATAGGGCAGTGTCTTGGTGACCGGGTTGTTGTGTCGGTCGTAGGTGATATCCTCATACGCCACACTGCCATCAACCAGTGCTTTGGTATTGCGCACATTACGGCCATATATATCAAACACCTCATACTGCGCAGCCATGCCAGATTGAGTGGATTTAGTATAGTAGCGTCCGCTCACCGATGAACACAGCGAGCTGCTGCCACAGGATAAGGTTTCACGCTTCTGATAAGTCCCGTCCGCAAAACGGGTCTCTACCGCTTCTCCCCACTGGTTCAGAAGTTTCGTTATTGACACGCCATTGGGGCTGGTTTCTGTGACAGACTCAATGCGTCCATCCGGGTTACTGACACCATTATATAAAAATGTAACAGCCTGATTCAGCGCATTCGTCTTTCTGACAACCAGCTCGCCCGTGCTGTCATACTGGGTATAACTGGAGCGAGTCTCTGAGCCTGCGGTTACATCAATTTGCTTCACATTACCAAACGCATCGTAATGCTTTGTTTTGGTGTACTTGTTACTGGCATCACAGTGGTTCGCATTATTTCGACTCGTGCCGCTGCCCGAGCATTCAGGCGCAACGGTTTCGCTTTTCAGCATCAAGTTATCGTAGTAAGTAAACTCCGTTTTACGGGTCAAATGAGAATAAGCCAGCCCCTGCTTAGCGTATTGCAGCTGTCTCACCGAGCTTGATTTTAAACGCCCATATCTCAGATAGTCCGCCCCCGTGTAATAGGCGTTGGTTGAACTGGTGATGTGCGCCACAGTCCAGCTATCCTGGCCACTGCCCGTTGGCATATAAGTCGCCGTAGTATTGCTCGTCAGGTTACCCCATTTGTCAGTCAGTCCTGAGTCATAACTGTTGGTCACCATAATGCGTTTGATGGGGCGGCGGACGCCATCAGTACCTATCTGCCAGCCTTTTTCATCACTGTGACGAAGATAAACAAAGAGTGATCCCTGCTTGTCGGTATGCTGTCTCCAGGTCGAGGTTGCATGCGTGATCAGATTGTCGCCGGCATAAGATTTGGTGAACTGAGGTTTGCCCGTCAGTGGCCAGCTCTGATGATAGCGCGTCGTTGTTTTGATGTTCGTTTGCGGATCGGTGGTTTCTATTTCATAGAAGCCCTGTGGCCCGCGACCCAGTTTATCAATCTTAAACCCGGAGTATTTGTATTTAACACCCACTTGCTGGGCCGATGAACCACTGCCATTAGAATCTGAATAGACACTGCTCACCAGCCACATACCAAATTTTGGTGAGAAGAAGTTCGCATTCACCTTACCTAAGGTATTAAACGCCGGTAAATGGGTGTACACCGCGCTGTCTGATATCTTCTTATAGTTAATGTCGGTTTCAACACCGAAACCTGTGGTGACCTTGGTCAGCTTATGTGAGGCTACACTGGCGCTCAGCATCGTATTACGATAGTGCGCAAAGGTCGCATTGGACGTGGCAGCCGTACTGCTGCGCAACACATCAACCAGGCCGTCACCATCTATGTCACCAATTTTAAGCGTGTGGGCTGTCCCTCTTAAACCACTGCCCAGTTTGATTTCCGTGTAGCCAATACTCGTGGCGCTGGTTGTTTTCCCTGTCCAGACAGTGGCCTGCATCCCATCGGTATAGGTTGTATCGACCCAGATATAGCCCGTACCACAATTGCGCCATGACGTGGTTGTCACTTCCTCTGCTAACGCAGGCACTTCAGGTTCAATACCATGGGGCTGGCCATCCCCTACCCAGCGGCAATATCCCTCCCGCAGTACAACGCGGGTATGGTTAAGTGCGATGATATCAGCAATGTTATCCTGGTTTACATCCGCAAAGTGAACATTCCCACGGTAACTCTCAGTGCCCATTTTTGCAGAGAGGATCGACAAGCTTTTTGCCGACTGTAACGGCGCGGCTGCATTGCCTGTGCCCAGGCGATATTGCCAGCCACTGTCTTTAGCAAACACCAGATCAGACAGGCCATCACCATTTAAGTCTGCAAACCGAATGTCTTCCACATCACTGAAGTCATAGTCGAACTTACTATATTCATCAGTGCCTTTACTCAGCAGCAGCTTATATTTATATGCCGTACGAGAACCCGGACACCCAGCCTGACCATACATTGGGCCATAACTGGTTTTCAGTCTGACAATGAAGTCGGACACACCATCTGCGTTAATATCCGCACTTTTGGTGAATTTACGCTCTATTGAATGAGATGAATAGCACCCTTCGTTGTTCCGATCCGGAGAAAAGGAGTGATCCCTGCTTGTCGGTATGCTGTCTCCAGGTCGAGGTTGCATGCGTGATCAGGTTGTCGCCAGCATAAGATTTGGTGAACTGAGGCTTACCCGTCAGTGGCCAGCTCTGATGATAGCGCGTCGTTGTTTTGATGTTCGTTTGCGGATCGGTGGT